>JAUVAN010000049.1 GCA_030591725.1 Deltaproteobacteria bacterium | reverse complement strand
ACGTTTTACAAGGAAACCAGAGAGGATCCTGAGCTCACCTGGCCGTACAAGATGGACAGGTCGAGGAGGTACGAGGAGAACCGCCTGATCACCGGGATCAAGCTGGCCAATCTTCGTATTCACGAGGCCGCCAAGCGCAAGGACAAGTACAAGGGAATGGGCACTACCATCACGGCGATCTATTGCGTGGAGGAGGGCTTCTATCTCGCCCACGTGGGAGACAGCAGGATCTACCGTATAAGGGATGGCGAGATCGAGCAGCTGTCGGAAGACCATTCACTGCTCAACGATTACATCAAGATGAAGAAGCTCTCACCCGAGGAAATCGAGAGCTTCCCGCATAAAAACGTGATTGTGAGAGCTCTTGGGATGAAAGAGTCGGTAAAGGTAGATACCTTCTTCGACACGCCAAACCCCGGAGATATTTTTCTGATGTGCTCGGATGGGTTGAACGGCGAGATATCCGACGCCACGATGCTCGAGACCGTTCAGCGTTATCAACAGGACTTGCAGGTCGTTTGCCACGAGCTGATCGAAGCGGCGAACCGCGCCGGCGGGAGCGACAACATCACGGTACTTCTCGTAAGGCAACCTTAGCTCAAGACGTCATAGCGCCAGGAAAGCCGAAGCCTTCACAAGGGGATTTGGGCCATGGACGACCGGACGCATCTAGATCAATCGGTTCCAACCAGGGCGACCTTTCGTTTTCTGAGGGCATATTTGACGACGTTCTTGGTGGTGGGCTCGTACTTGTGGCTGAACATGATGACCCGGATCTTCGGGGAACGATACCGGGAAGATCGCATCGAGGATGTCCATCGACGCAATGCGCGGCGGCTCGAGGAGACCATCCTCAAGCTGCAGGGTCTGTTCATCAAGGTGGGCCAGCTCTTCAGCATCATGACCAACTTCCTGCCCGAGGAATTCCGGGCCGGGTTGGAGAACCTGCAGGATTCAGTGCCGTCCCGACCGTACGCCCAGATCGAGCGTCGTATCAGGGCAGAGCTCGGCGGCTTGCCCACGGAGGTCTTCGCCTCTTTCAAGGTGGAGCCGGAAGCCTCCGCATCTCTCGGCCAGGTTCACGAGGCCACTACTCATGAAGGTCACAGGGTGGCAGTGAAGGTGCAGCACATGGGCGTCGAGTCCATGGCCAAAGCCGATCTCAAGACCATCAAGAGAATACTCGGTATCATCAGGTTCTTTTTCAAGACCCGTGGTCTGAACAACTACTACCATGAGATCAAGGCGATGATTCTCGATGAACTCGATTTCGAGAAAGAAGCCAAGCACATAGAGGCCATCGCGGCGAACTTCGAGGGAAACGGCACTGTGGTTTTTACCAGGGTGTACAAGGATCTCTCCACGTCGAGGGTGCTCACCCTGGAGTGGGTTGACGGGACCAAGATCACGAATGTGGAAGAGCTCACCAGACAGGGACTGGATCCGTCGAAGATCGCCAGGGATCTGTTGACGGTCTACTGTCAGATGCTTTTCGTGGACGGGCTTTATCACGCGGATCCCCACCCGGGAAACGTGCTGGTGCAACCCGATGGCAAGCTGGCCCTGCTGGACTTCGGGGCCGTTGGACATCTGGATCCCGCCATGCGTCAGGGTATCAGCTCATTTCTCGAGGCGATCATCAAGGGCGACGAGGAGCAGCTCCTTCGATCCCTTCGCGACATGGGGTTCCTGAGAGTTGGAACGGATCAATCGGAGGCGGCGGCACGGGTCATAGAGTTCTTCCATCGCAAATTTCAGGACGAGATTCGGTTGGAGTCCTTTTCTTTCTCGTCGATCAAGATCGATACCAGCAAGGGACTGGAGCAGCTTGCCGACCTCAAGCAGATGAACGTGGGTTTGAGGGAACTCTCGGACGCGTTCCATATGCCGCGGGAATGGGTATTGCTGGAGCGGGCCGCATTGCTTCTCACCGGCCTGTGTACCCACCTGGATCCCCATATGAACCCGGCCGATACCATCCGGCCATATCTGGAAGAGTTCGTCCTCGGCAAGGATCGCGACTGGTCCGAGATGCTGTTCGACGTGACCAGGGAAAAGATACTCGCATTTCTGTCGTTGCCCACACTCCTGGAGAAGGTCGTCAATCGCTCCCTCGCGGGAAAGATCAGTTTTCGGGTGGAGGGCATCTCCCCGGCGGCGGACCTCCTGTACAGCGCCACCCATCAATTGATCTTCGCGCTGTGCGGTATCGCCTCGGGCGCCACGGGAATCTACTTTCATCACTGCGGCCGCGAAGACCTCGTCGAGTATGCCGTATACGCGACGGGGGGGTTCGGGTTATTGGTATTATTGTCCATGATCCGCGCGCGAAAATTCAGGCGTCGCTATTGAGCAATAAAACCAACGTGGATTTACGTTGGAATTCAGGGTGCGGTATCCTCGTATTGTGAATTTTGAAGATTTTCGATCGCGAGCGCTTTCAGAGGGTCTCCGATACGGGGAAGACCGCATGGTCTTTTTGCGCGAGCTGGCGCAAAATTCCAGAGATGCGGGCGCGACGAATATCAACGTAACCGCCTCGATGGACGGCAACGAGCTGACGCTCAAATTCGCGGACGACGGACACGGGATGAGCTTCGCCGCCGCCCGGGACTACCTGTTCACCCTGTACGCATCCAGCAAGGAGGGTGAGACAAGGAGCGCGGGTCAGTACGGAGTCGGTTTCTGGTCAGTCCTCCTCTTCGATCCACATCGCATCATCATCGAATCCATGACCGCCGACGGAGAGGCCTGGGCAAGGGCCTTCGACGGGGATCTCAAGCGCGATCGGCGGCTTGCGCCGAATATCAGATCCGCCGGCACGCGAATCAGCCTCGAGTGTATTATTGGTGACGACGAGGGTCCCGGAGTACTTCGCGACATCGAGAACGCCCTCAACAGGTACTGCCGGTACCTGCGCCGTAATAACCCCGTTGCTTCCCATCTCCCCGTCTACTTCAACGGTGTTCGTGTCGACAGGCCGTTCAGTATCGATGGGCCTTGTTGGATGGCTTTCAAGAACGGGTCGGTGGAGGGAGTAGTGGGATTGGGGGATCGGCCCAAGATCGAACTCTATGCGCGCGGGTTGCTGGTGTGGAGAGGGACCACCCTGGATGAGCTCCGCTATGGCGCCAGATCCCTGGACGACGCGTCTCATCCGGAGGGACTCGCACCGGTCTATGTTCTCAACGGCAACAATCTTTCGGTGACGTTGGATCGAAGGGCGGTTGTGGATAATCGGGCCCTTGCGCGAGTCCGGAGGATCGCCCGCAGGAGGATGCGGGAGCTCGTGGGCAGGTACCTGGACAGCCTCTCGCCGCGACCGTTTCGCGAGCGCATGAAGGATTGGTTAATCGGGGCCTTCGAAGATCTTCGTCTGGGTGGTCGCCTGATCCCCATCGCCGGAACGCTGATCATCATTCTCGTCCTGGCCCTGGCGCTTTGCGGTTACTGGTTCACTCGGAGCAAGGGCGTCGATCCCGTATCTGTGGCCACGGAGGCTTCGTCCACGGCGCCCGCGTCCGGAGATTCGCCAGAGGCAGTTCTGGTGCCGCACTCGAATGCCGCGTCCACGCTCGGTGCGGGTAACGGTTTTGCCGGTCCCATGGTGGAGCCTCTCTATGAAGGGTCCCGGTTGTTGCTGGAATACTCACCGCCGAAGGATACGTTTTTCAAGATAGCCACTGCGGAGTCACTGGACGCCGGAAGAGGGATCACTGCGGGTCCGCCGGTACCGGTCAAGCTCGCGCCGTCCTATCGCTGCGCCGCCGGGTGCTACGATGTGGAGACGAACGTAAACGCAGGACCGGGGATAGTGGCGATTCCTGTGCCCACCGGGCATCGCGTGGAGCCGAACAGCGTCTCGCTGGACGGCAAAAGGATCGGACCCCTGATGGTTACCGGGAAAGGGGAGCCGGTGCTGTCCCTGTCCAGCCTGGTGGAGGGGAAGCTCCGTTACCGAACCGGGCCGGGTACCGAGCCCCTCGATCCATCACGTTGGAACGATCTCCTGCACATCCCCTCACGGATGAGGCTGCCGACGGCGTACAGCGCGATCACTACAAATGCGGCGGCAAAGATCGATGCCGAGCGCAGGGTGGAAATGATCACTCGTTTCGTCCAGCCGACAATCGCCTACGATCGCTCGACGATCACCGCGCAGGCTTACAGGAAATTCCTCGGGACCTCGCCCAAAACCGGGTGGATTGAGTTCGTCACCACCCTGTCGAGGGGGGATTGCGACGTCAAGAACACCCTTGCGATAGTCATGCTCCGACGCGCCGGCGTCCCGTCCCGCCTCGCCATCGGCATCGTCGGCGAGGATGGAAAGGCCATATCCGGCATGCACGCCTGGATCGAGTACCACGACGGCACATGGGTGACCGCGGACGCCACGGGTTCCTATCCGGATGCAGCGCCGGTGGTCGCCCCCACAAATGAAAGTGGGCCGACTCCGGACGTTTCACCCCTGAAGGACCTGATCGGGGATCGGGGCCGGGTCTCGGGGAATGGCTGGGCAAGGGTGGTGGCGCTCATGGCCGCCACGTTGGCGGGTCTCGCGGGAATCATTGCCTTGTTGTTGCTTCTGGCCGGTCGAGGGGCCAAAAAAATCAACGCTCCGGGTGGCATGGAGGCCATGAGAATAATAGCGGCAAAAATGCTGAACAGCGCGCTTATACAGCCGGAGGTGTGGCTGCGGGGGAGCGGCCTCTCATCGCGGCGGTTGCTACCCGTGCTGGGTAAGAACAAGAAGATGTCCCTCGACGAGGCGATATCGTTGGGGAGGAAAGGAAGACTCTGGCACTCGTCAGGTGCCCCGTCCCTGGTGCGTCGCGCATTGGAACGCAGGGCGCGGATTCTGGCCAGCCGGGATCCGGCCTTCGGAGAGATCATATCCCGGTTGCACGGGATCGTTGATCTGGATGAGGTTGCGGCGCTCAAGCTCACCCGAGCAGAGGACCTGCCCGATGATTTGCAGCAGTCAGGCCATCTGATTGACGAGGTCGATCGCCTCATCGGACTGGCGAGTATGCCCGAGCGGACCGTGGTCGCCTGTCGAGGTCCCCTGGGCAATATCAGTCGGGACGTGGATCTTCGCGGCCTGGGGTTGGGACGTGGATCCCGGTGGCCACCCTGGTTTATCGCGGTCTCGCCAACGGACGAGGACGTGCGGCGACGGGCGGCCTTGTGGAGCGTGGATCCGCCGCTGGCGGCCTTCCTCCTCCTGGATGTGATCCTGGCGAGGAGTGAGCTGTTGCGACCGGAGCGCGAATCGATCCGCGAGAAGGCAGCCCTCGACATGCTGAAGGTCGTGCGATGAATCGGGATCTTCTGCGTATCGATGTGGATGCGGAGATCCGCAAGTTGGCGCAACAGCGTTTCAAGACCGCCGGTGACTATGCGGTCGAGCTGATCAAGTATGCGGCATCATGCCAGCCGTTGTTGATAGACATCGAGACAACATCGCGTCATTTCAAATTGACCCATGACGGAAAAGATTTTTCGATGGCGTCCCTGAAGCGACTGATAGTCATCTTCGATGAAGATCAGATCGACGCGAAACGCCACAATGCTCTGGTGGAGCTGGAGAAGGACGACGGCCTCGGGTTGCTGGCCGCGTTTTCGTTGCGCGAAGCGAGGGTTGCGTTCAGTGGCCAGGTGGACGGGAGGGGAAGGGGCCTGGAGTTCGCTCCGGGAAGAGGAGTCAGGAGCTTCGATGCCTCACGCCAGGAGGATTCCCGAATCGTTGTTCGTGGTAGGGGACGTAAACCGAGATTGGAAAAGAGGCTCATTGTGGAGGCCTGCAAGTACTCGATAGTCCCGATCAGGCTGAACGGTGAGCGGATCAACCGCGGGCCGAGAATCGAACAACATCTCCTGGACGTGGATATCAGAAACGCTCGCCTTCACGGCACGGTGGGTCTTCCTTTCAAGAGCGATCTTACCCGGATCGTTCAGTTGAAGAACGGAATACGCGAGGAGGAGAAGGTCAAATCTCCCGCCAACGGCATGGTTTTCCATGCGATTATCGACGAAAAAAACGATGACTTTTCGGCGAGCTGGAGCACTCTCAGGAGGGCATCCCGTCGTCTTTACGACAGGTTGGCGCGTCATTTTTCACAGCTGGGGGTAAGGGAAAAGACCAGGGCCCTCGAACTCCTGTTCGATCGATACAAGCACACTCACGAGCAGAAACTGCTGAAGGACGTTGCGGCATTTCGGATGGTGGGCGCAGCGCCCCTGGATCTCGAGGCTGTCGCAAGAAAATCGGTCGATGTCCGACTGTTTGCCCTCCATCCGAGCGAACCCTTGCAACGCTACGACCTGGAGGGACGTAAGGTGCTGCGGATCGATGCGGCACAGCGGGCGTTCCTCGAAGCCGAGATCGGGATAGAGCTTCTTCCCCCGCCCACCCGATACGGGCGCTTCGGGATCTTCGCGAACATCAAGGCGCGCTTGCGGGACCTGAAAAAGAGAATGGGACGTGCCCTTGGAGGCGGACCGGGAAGGCCGGTGAGAGCGGCACATCTCGAGCCGCCCGAGAGAAAATTTCTCGAGGCGGTTTCGGCGGAGGTGCGCTCCGGAGGATTCTCGCTTGCGGGTGAAGCGAGGCCGTTTGAAATCAAGGTGAGAATGGCCGATGCACAACGTCGTCCCTGGGTCGAGGTGAAAAGAGAAGACGGGCGTAGCGAGTACAGAATCTCCAGAAATCATCCGCTGGTCATGGATATGATCGAAGCGGTGGAACAAAATCCGTCATATATCTACCCGGCGCTCATATTGCTCACGGAGGGGCGCGATGGGTACGTGGACACGCGGGAAGTGCACCAGCACGTGATTCTGTCGAGGCACGGCATAGATTGATTCGTGGTGGGCTGTTACCATAATTCGGGTTTATTGAGTTCTTCCACACAATACGACTTGCCAGCAATAGGTTCAATTTCATCACCAACCAAGGACTGAGCCAGCCAGCCTTCAGGGTATTCCATCTTCAGGGGAGCAGGCACGACCTGTTCGGTAATGACGCCAAATCCAACTTTTGAATAAAAATCAGGATCGCCATACGTAATCGCCAGCTCCACCCCATTCTCTTTCAAGGCATCAAGACCGAAGTTAATCAACTTCTGCCCTACACCTTTCCCCTGATGGTCTGTGTGTGTTGCTGCGGGAGACAGAATAAAAGCATTAATACCACTTTCAAATGTCATCCTGGTGAAAAAGATACTACCGATGATTTGCTCGTTTTCAGTGGCGATAAAACAATAGAGATCATTGGCATCCGTGTTATCCATAAAATCCCTGACCAAACCCCCTATTACTTCCCCCTCTGACCGACCTTCTGAATCTGAAAATGTTTTAATGAATAGCTGTTCAATTTCGTCAGCGTTGTTGGGTTTGTATATTGAAATCTTCATCTTTTCTCCTGGCGAACAGTGGAATATGTGGATTCCGCTTTGTACCACCTCATAATGACCCTCATAATGACCTCATAATGACACCTCATAATGACACACCTCATAATGACTCCGACACCTTTGCAAGTAGTAAACATATTGACATCATAAGTCATAAGTCATAAAGTGAAAACATGAGAATAACACTCTCCATACCCGATGCAATAGCTCGCCGGTTTCAAGCGGCCGTACCGGCTCGCCAGCGATCGCGCCTGATCACACGTCTGATCGAACTGGAGTTGTCGCAGCGAGATAACTCGCTGGCGTCTGCATGTCACGCCGCGAATAGCGACAAGGCACTTGTTCGAGAAATAGATGAATGGCAAGCATTTGATGACGGGATCGAGGAGTGACAGAGACAACAATCAGGCGGGGAGATATTTGGTGGGTTAGTCTGGATCCAACGCAAGGGTCCGAGATAAACAAGACGCGACCATGTGTCGTTCTAACGCATGACACATTGAATCGGCTTCGTCGGACTGTCGTCGTTATCCCGTTGTCCACAGCCGCGAAATCTCATCCTCCGATTACAATACCGGTAACATGTCAGAACGAAACATCCGTCGCAGTGGTAGATCAGATACGCGCTGTCGCCAAGCATCGTCTCAAATCGAGAGTTGAGACTTTGTCCCCTGACGAGCTGGATGAGGTCTGCAAGGCTGTCTCCTCCATTCTCGAGATCAGATGATTGTGAGATTCTGGCGAATATTCACCTGGATTTGGGCCTCATAATGACTCCGACACCTTTGCAACCCTGGAAAGGCGAAGATGACTGAATATCCACACCGGCAGCTTGATGAAGGATTCCGGAAATCGGCATAGATTGATTTCCCTCGAACCGACGTGGTAATCAAACCCCCTGATGCGATATTCTCCAGCCGTTCTGATTTCGCTTGTTATTATGACTACCAGTGCGCCTGCGTTCTCCCAGGGGGCGGGCGAAGAAGTATCAGGAGAAGAAGAGGCCCCACCGGAAGAACCGGTGCTCACGCCCCCATCCCTTCTGGAATACGCGCAGGCTGATTATCCGGCGCAGGCGTTCGAGACCGGGCTAGAGGCAGAGGTCCTCACAAAAATCGACGTTGACGAGAACGGCGTAGTGACCGGCGTGAATGTCGAGGAATCGGCAGGCCACGGTTTTGACGAAGCGGCGACGGAGGCGATTTATCGTTTCGTGTTCAAGCCCGCCACGCGCGACGGGGAGGCTGTTGCGTCACAGGTGTTCTATCGCTACACATTCTTCATCACGCAAGAAGAGCCCGCGCTCGAAGATCTCCCTCCTCCTGTGGCCCGGCTGTCCGGTCGCGTCAACGACATGGACGGTGCGGCGATTCCCGGTGCGTCCGTGATATTCGTGAGCCCGGATGACGGCGAGGACAAGGACGTCACGATAACGACAGACGACGATGGATTCTTCGATTTCGGAGAGATTGCGCCGGGTG
The DNA here is from genome assembly GCA_030591725.1 of Deltaproteobacteria bacterium. GTDB lineage: Bacteria > Myxococcota_A > Polyangia > JAAYKL01 > JAAYKL01 > JAUVAN01. Next base: position 7,016 of record JAUVAN010000049.1, on the reverse strand, counting down.
AATACAGTGTTGAAATATTGGCCTCCGGGTTCAAGCCACTTGTCGTGACCGAGGATCTGGCACAGGACGAAACCCGCGAAGTCGTATACCGGCTGGAGATCGAGGCCGCCATGTACGAGACGGTAGTGAGGGGAAGGCGGCCGCCGAGGGAGGTGACGCGGAGGGAGATCACCCGGCGGGAGATCACGCGTATTCCCGGCACGGGCGGCGACGCCATGAGATCAGTGCAGAACATGCCCGGGATGGCGAGAGCCTCGGGCCTCAGCGGTGAATTGATCGTACGTGGAAGCTCCCCGGGAGATTCACGGTTCTTCTTCGATCAGATGCCGGTGCCCATGCTGTATCACTTCGGTGGCCTCACCTCGGTCATCAACTCGGATCTCCTGGAACGCATTGATTTCTATCCGGGCAACTACTCGGTTCGTTACGGCGGCGCCACTGGTGGAATCGTCGATGTCTATCCGAGGGCGCCCGCGACCGACCGTATCCACGCCTCCCTCGACGCCGACATCTGGGATATTAGCGCGCTGGTGGAGACACCACTGGGAGAAGACTGGTCTGTGGCGGTCTCCGGCCGCCGGAGCTACATCGACGGGATCCTCAACGCGGTGCTACCCGAGGACGGAGGAATGCAGTTCACGGTGGCGCCGAGGTATTACGATTACCAGCTGGTGGCCGACTATCACCCGGACGACGATGACAATTTGAGGCTGTTCCTCTTCGGATCCGATGACAAGATGATCTTTCTGTTCGGGGACGACGTGGTCGGAAACCCCAACTTTGGTGGGGGCATGGAGTTTCGCACGTATTTTCATCAACTCCAGGTTCGATGGGATCATCATTTTTCCTCGGATCTGACTAACGAATTCAATATCGGATCCGGCCTCTGGGGCAGCGACAGCAAGTTCGGCGAGGATTTCAAGTTTGAGGTGAAACAGGTCCCCATCTTCCTTCGGGACGAGATCGCCTGGAACACCGGGCCGTACTTCATTATCCGCACGGGCATCGACGTGGAGATCGATTGGGCGAGATGGTCCATCCGCGCGCCCATGGATATCCCTTCCGAGGGCGAGCACATGGACCCGATCACCGCCAACAGCGAGACCATGGAGACCAGCGGCGATGACTGGATGTATCGCCCAGCCTGGTACGGGGAGCTGGAGATGACCGCCATCGACCGGCTGCGCATGATCTACGGGTTGCGCGTGGACTACTACAGTACAGTGGAGGAGGTCAGTCTCGATCCCCGGTTTGTGGCGCGCTACCAGCTCTTCGATTGGACTACCCTCAAGGGCGGCGTGGGGCTGTTTCATCAACCCCCCACGCAGGCGCAGAGCGATGATCAGTACGGCAACCCGGACCTGGGTCTGATCGGCGCGGTTCATTACAGCGTTGGGGTAGAGCAGAATATCACCGAGAACATCGAGATCGGTCTGGAGGGTTTCTACAAGGACATTTTCGATCTGGTGGTCAGCTCCAACGAAGATGTCGAGCGAGACGGCGAGATGGTCCCGGAGCGCTACAACAACGATGGGGACGGCGCGGTCTACGGGTTGGAGCTCATGGTCAAGCATCAACCCACGGACCGGTTCTTCGGCTGGATCGCGTACACCCTGATGAAGAGCAAGCGTATCGATCATCCGGGCTGGGACGAACGCCCGTTCGACTACGATCAAACACACATCTTGACGGTGGTGGCGAGCGTCGTTCTCGGGAGGGGATGGGAGGCAGGAGTTCGGTTCAGGCTGGTAACGGGCAACCCGAACACACCGGTCGTTGGTACCGTGTACGATGCCGATTCAGATATCTACTGGCCCATGTACGGGGAGACCAACTCCACGCGGTTGCCCATGTTCCACCAGCTCGATGTGCGGATCGACAAGAACTGGCAGTTCAAACACGTCAAGTTCGGTGTGTATATCGACGTCCAGAATGTGTACAATCACAAGAACGTGGAGGGATACGCGTACTCCTACGACTATTCAGAAAAAGTCTATTTCCACGGTCTCCCGATCCTTCCAAGCCTGGGACTGAAGATCGAATACTGACGATATGCCGCAAGCGGCTCGTCCAGCATTGAGGGAGGGATAGTCATGAAAAGAGAACCATCTGGTTGTCTGGCGGGGTTGATCGTCTTGATCCTTTTGGGTTGTGGTAACAATGCGAACCCGTTCCTGACAGGGGATGCGTCCACGGATTCGGATACGGATACAGACACGGATGCAGACACGGACGCAGACACGGACGCAGACACAGACACAGACGCAGACACGGATTCGGATACGGACTCCGACACAGATACCGACACGGATACAGACACGGACACGGATACCGACACGGATACCGACACAGACTGTGCGGGCTATGGGGTTATTGCCGGCACCTCGATTGAAATGGTGACGGGCTCATTCATCGACAGCTACGATTCGTCAGTGGGACCTTACGGCGGAGCCAACGTTCATCAGACCGCGAGGGTGGCAACAAACACCACGGTGAGCTGCGGAATCGACCTCGACAACGCCGACATTGAAGGTGACGTCTTCATCGGTCTCGGAGGCGTTCCGAGCACTGTGGTGTGTACGGCGATGGGGGCAGTGGTGACCGGCACAATAACCGCGCTCGCTTCACCGTTGCCCATACCCGTGTCCATTGTACCGCCCGGGATGCCGGCCAGCACAGGCGACAAGACCCTCTCGATGAGCGCCACCGAAACCTGGACCGGCGACAAACACTTCAACAATCTCACAATCCAGACCGGAGCCACTGTCACCATGAACGGAAACGTGAGGGTCCTCTGCGACGGGAACGTGACCCTGAACAACGGCGATATAGTGCTTGCCCCCGGGTCGACTCTCGTCTTGTACTCGCAGGGAAAGGTGTATCTGGCCATGACCGCGCAACTGAACCCGGACTCGAGCTCACCGTCCAGCGTTCACATCAACCTGATCGGCAGCTCCGGGATGGAGGTCGCATCGGGGGCGACGGTCAGCGCTGTGGTCCACGGCGGGAGCGGATCTATCGTTCTGGATAACGGGGATCTGTACGGAACATTCACGGGCGGTAGTCTCGATGCGACCATGACCGGGGGCCTGCATACGGACCTGAACCAGTTCTGCAAATAGGAAGGGTCGCAAATGAGGTTGTGGAACGCCATCACCAGGTTTTTCCGAAGGGCGGGCCTCGTCACCAGGAACATCATCGGGTTACCGCTGGTGGGCGAGTTCAAGGGCCGTTTTCTCGTGTCACCACCAAAGCTGTCTACAAAGAAATTCGGTCGTGCGAGCAGGATGCCCACCCTCCTGGAGATCCTGGTCAGCGACGAGAAACAATGGCCCCTGGATATCGGCAAGAAGGTCAACGATATCTTCTTTCCCGACAAGCCCCCCATCGTTTTCAACGTGTGTTTCTGCTGTGCTCGACCCTCTCTTTTCAAGGGAGGAAACTACGCCAACCCAAAGTCCCACTGGTTCAACGTGTTCTTCGGCTTCTATGAGATCGACGTTCCGAAATCCAGCTGGGACAAGCCTTTCGGCTTTGTGGACGCGCATTCCCTCACGCCCGATTTTGAGGAGCTCGCGCGGATCGGCAAGTCGGACTGGAACTATTTTTCCAACTACATTTACGGTGTCCCGGGCGATGAGTGTGCAAAGTACAATGCCGTTCCACAGGATGGCATCACCACCGAGATCATCGATGGCGCCGTCGAGATAAACGGAAAGCAGTTCGTCGAGGCGAAGATCGAAGGCGTCGAGGTGGTGAGCGGATACGTATCCAAAAAGGACGGGAAGCGACTGCTCAATAACAACGGTTTCTTCTCCCCCATCTGGCGAACCGTCTTCGGCCGACCGAGAAAAAAGAAGACCTTTCCGAAAAGTTTTATCCCCACCAGGATGAAGATGCAGTTTCTGGCGCGTTACGAAGAGGGATGGGACGAGGATCTCGGGGAGGATGCCTACAAGACATTCATTTACGGCGGTACCGTGAACCTGGACTACAAGGGATCCGTCAACAATGATGAATTCCTCGACGCACAGATGACCGCAGTGAAAAAGGCGATCAAGATCAAGGAGTTCAAGAAGCGTCGCAAACCGGCCAGACCGGCGGCCTGGCGAAAGCATCGTTAGTCATATGTGTCAGCGCCTCAAGATCCCGTAAACTCGTCCGCCCCCACGTCCGGTTGATCATCTCTTGGATCGCCGTCCATGTCGTAGTCGCAAAGGCCGTCTTCTACTGCGGCGCCCATGTCGATGGCATCTGTTGCCGAGCCTTGCAGGTGGAGATTCCAGTCGCCGATATCCTCGAACAGCGTGAGTGATGCGTTCTCCAGGTTACCTGCCTGTGTGGCCGAGGCTCCGTCTCGTTCTCTCAGATCATGGGTGGCGATGTTGTTGGTGATCTCCACGCTCGTGCTGCCCGCAAAACGCCACTCCACAGAAGAGAAGTTTGCTCCCGTTGATGCGATGGTGTTGTGAACAGACTTTGCCCCGCATGCGGACCAGAGGCAGACGCCGCAGTCGAACCCGGCGGCGGAATCAAACAACTCGGTGCGATCCGCGAATATGATGTTGTTGCGAACGACGCCGTCGTAATGGCCGATGTACGCTCCTCCCGCCTCGGGGCAGGGATCATCCGAGTACAGTCTTGCGGTTCCGCTGTTCGACAGGCCGAAACCGACGCCTCGCGCGTTGTTTATCAGCACGTTGCGCTCCACGACAGTATCGCGGCATCCCCTCCACATATGGACGGCGTGTTCGGCGAGTCCGGTGGGGCACCAGAATCCCTCTATGTGGTTGTCGCGGATCAGCCACCCGCGTGCCTGATGAGCGTCAACGCCGCCGGTGTAGCACCCGTCGGAGGCAGAGGTGTTCACGTTTGGCCGGCCGGCGTCTGTGAGGATGATGCTGGAGCACGCGATCTCGCCGTCTTCCGAATAGAATCCTGCGGTTGCCGAGTGAGGGTTGATCTTGATGGCCTGCTCCCGAGGGTCGATGATGTTGATCCTGTATATGAGGGTGTTGGTGGTGTCGCCAAGATCGGATGAGGTTACGTGAATCGGGTGGGTGTAGGCGCGCTGCAGGGTAACCTCGGCGATTGTGACGTCTGAAGCGGCGACGGTGACGATCTCGGTGGTCGTATAGTTCCCGTCGATGATCACGGCCTCGGGGTTCTGGCTCTGCGAGCGCAGGGTGACTCCCGGGGTGCCGAACCAGAGATACGCCCCGTTCAGGTCGTAGGTTCCGTCGGCAAGTAAAATAGTGTCTCCGGTGCTCGCGCCGGCAACGATTCCCTGCAGGCTCCCCACATCGGACGGCGAGACGTCGATGATGTTCCCGGTGGGTGGATCCAGGGGTGGGCAACCCGGATCGCCGTCGGAATCGGAATCACTGTCTGTGTCGGAATCACTGTCTGTATCCGAGTCACCATCTGTGTCCGAGTCACCGTCTGTGTCCGAGTCACCATCGGTTCCGCCGTCCGCAGGTCCGTCGCCGCCCCCGCAGGCGGAGAAGACCAGCAGCGCAAGCACGATCAAAAAATATCCAGCTCTCATGATGTCCTCCTTGACGGTGATTCTATCGGAATGTGAGGGGATGTGGAAGTGAGGCCGCTGTTCAAACATTTCGGCGCAGTCAGCCCAATTGGCCTTTTGCAGCTTGAGGTGCTGTTTGTGCCAATGTATTTTGAAGCGGTATGGTTACAGGGAATATAGCATCCGTCCTTGTGCGAGGTTTGATGGCAATTGCCCGGCGAAATCGACGCCGATGGGCCGCCCTCAAGGAGATGGTTCGAGATCGTCGGTCCCTGGGACGTTGGCTTCTCTCGCTTCGAAAAGTACAGGTCGTATTGGCCGGGGTGATCCTGGCCGGGATCTTTCTCGTAGGTCCGTTGTCCGAGTTCGGTGCCGACCTCGTACATCCGCCCAGGATCAAGGGCCTGTTCAAGAAAAAGAGCGTGAGAACCGCACGATCCAGGGCCCTCGAAGGATCCATGGCGATGTACTACTGGATTTTCTCGATTGGATCGGTGCTTGTCATGGCCTGGAGAAGGCTTCCTGAATGGGAGGAGGAGCCGGCATCACCAGAAGCGAAGATGTTCGACGATCCTGTAGCTTCGGCGGAAACCATTCTGAGCGACGCCGGGGCGGAGACCGTTGCGTCCACTGACGGGATTGTTGCGGCCGGCCGAACATCGGTCGTGTTGCCGTCTTCCGAGCGCTACAAGGTCGAGGGGGAGATAGGCCGCGGTGGTATGGGAATTGTTTACAGGGCGTCGGACACTCTGCTCAACAGGCCCGTGGCCTTGAAATCTCTGAGCGGCGCTCGTAGCGGGGACGGTGCTGCGGTGGAACGGTTTGTTCGCGAGGCCCAGGCCCTGGCCCAGTTGACCCACCCGTGTATCGTTCAGGTGTACGATCTCACGGAGTTTGACGGTGAACTCTACATGGCCATGGAGTTGGTGGTGGGCAAGGATCTGGCCGAACTGCTCGAGGAGCGTGGCTCGTTCACACTGTCCGAGTCACTCGAACTCGGTACCTCCATAGCCGGGGCGCTGGCATACGCCCACGGACGCGGTGTGGTTCATCGGGACTACAAGCCCGCCAACGTCCTGCTCGGTGAAGACGGGGTCCCCAAGGTGATGGACTTCGGTCTGGCGAAAATTGCCCGCGAACCGAGCATGACAATACAGGGAATGGTGATGGGCTCGCCCAACTACATGAGTCCGGAGCAGGCATCCGGGTCGCAAACAGACGCGCGTACGGACATATACTCTTTTGGGATCACGCTCTTCGAAATGATCGGCGGAGTACCGCCGTTCACAGGGGAGCCGATGCAGGTGATGATGCAGCATATCAGCCAGCCTCACCCGGATCTGCGCGACCAGGTGGCGGGTGTTCCGGATGCCCTCGTAGCGTTGATCGATCGGATGCTGGCCAAGGATCCCCAGAAACGAATAGGCACCATGGAAGAGGTCGCCACGGCCCTCAAGGAGATCTCCATGGCAGAAAACGCCTGAGTTTT
>JAUVAN010000345.1 GCA_030591725.1 Deltaproteobacteria bacterium | reverse complement strand
TCCTCGATACCGGTCTGAACGTCCACGACATCCGGCATCTCAGCCAGAGGGTGACGCCGCAGTCGGAACATCTGCTCTGGCGTCAACCCCAGAAAATCCAGCACCGGGGTCTTGTTCTGTTCCTCTCTAAAACCATCCAGCGCGGTTTGGAGTTCAGTCATGGAGTCGAACGGTCTGTCCCCGACGAGGGTCTTGAACTCGTTGAGGAAATCCGTGGCCGAATTAGGCGTTCCAGCGGCCTCCATTGCCGTCGGCGAATCAACCGGCGTTTCATCCCATTGATGGATGCAGCACTTCTTGAATTTCTTCCCCGACCCACAAGGACAAGGGTCATTTCTTCTAATCTTCGACATCGTAACGCTCTCGGTTCACGCCAGAGGATAGCCCCTTTTTAAGAGTCGGAGTCATTATTCTCGATGTCATTATTCTCGATTATTCTCGAGTCATTATTCTCGATGTAACGGAATCGCGTGCCACTGACTCACTAACTTGAGAGATCGGAGGAATGCTATGCAATGTGCCAGATGTAATGTTCATTCAGCGCAAAGACACGTGAGCCGGGTCAGGTTGAACAAGGCGAAATTGTGGTCTGGCGCGAAGTTACAATACCTGAAGCCGGCTACCCCTGATCGGACTGTCGCTGATTCATGGTACGACGCAAATGGCGACGGTGCCGATACCGTGCCCGGCTCTTTCATGCAAAACTACAAATCGGTTCTGTTCATCTGCGCCGTCAGCGGCGCGTTCAGTGCAACAGCGCTCATCTACCTGAGTTATAGCCTCAGGTACCTGGGAATTGTCGCCGTACCATTTCTGACCCTTTTCACCGCAGGGCTTCTCCTCTCGATTGGTTTGCCTTTTAAGTTGCGCAGGGAACACGCTGTAATCACACGTGGATAAGCTATTGCGGCGAGAAAAGGCATCATTCTTCTTTGAGGGTCTCTAAGACCGGATTCAGGTGTGGTGGAAACTCTTCGTCATCGGGCAGGCTGCCCAGGGATCTGGTCATCATCCCAATCTTCTCCACGTGGCGTTTGCAGTCCGGGCAAAACAGCAGGTGCAACCTGAACTGAACCCTGGCCATGAAGCCAAGGGCGCCTTCCCCAAAATCGGTAACGAGCCTCGATATGTCCCTGCAGCTGATCATGTTTCGATCTCACTCTCGACCTTCTCCATGGCCCTTCTCAGCGCGGTTCGCCCCCTGTGCAGGAGAACCCTCTGGTTCGCCTCCGAGATCTGCAATAGCTCGCAAGTCTCGCTGGTGTCCAGGCCCTCCACATCACGCATTGTCACCACAACTCTCTGGGATTCGGGCAAATCCTCGAGGAACCCGGCCAGCAACTCCAACCCTTCCCGGTTCATCGTTTGCTCCTGGGGATCCGAGTGGACCCAGCCGTGCACCGGAGAACGCCAGCGCCCCGCCGATGTGAACTCGTCCACGGGATCCCGGTCGGAACTCCGCGCGTCGTCGGTAAGGAGTTGTGAAAAAGGAATGGATCGAGCCTCTTTCTTGCCCACGCGGTGTGCGCGGTTCACCAGAATCCGGTAAATCCAGTTTCGAAGGGACGACTCTCGTCGGAAGTTCTTGATCTCCTTGAAGACGGAGATCCAGGCATCTTGCACCACCTCGGCGGCCACCGTGTCGCTGCGTACCAGGCCGCTGGCAACTCGCTGCATGCTTCGCCAGTGCTTGCGTACAAGCCAATCGAAGGCCCCCTGATCTCCGTCCACGAGGGCATCCAGCAGCTCCGATTCCGACCGCTGCGCCCAGTTCCGTACAGCGCGACCGCCCGCCTCGGTGGCGGCCCTCAGCACCATGAACAGAAGGTGGATCAAGCGGAGCCTCCTCGGTTTCGCTAATTCCCAATGGTAGCAGAAGGATCCCGTTTCGGCACCGCACAATCTACCTCCCTGGTTGACATTACCGGTGCCAACCAGTTGTTGGGAGTCGTCATGCAGCTAATTCGTTACAGGGAAAGATCTACGGACAGCCCGCACGGATACTGTTAAGTAATCTCTACTTTGCTCCCCGCAGGGCCCAGATGCGCACCGTGCGATCTCCCGAAACAGTCACCATTCTGGTGCCGTTTGCGTAGAAGGCGATGCCGTAAACGTTGGCTGTACCCTGATGCTTGAGGAGTTTGAGGCGCCGAAGTGGTTTGCCTTCCAGCCGGGGCTCGATGACCTGCACCTGGCCGTCGTAGGAGGTGGTCACAATCGCGCCGCCGTCCGGATGGAAACGCACGGTATCCAGGTTGTTGTTGTACTTTGTGAATTCGGCGCGCCTGTTCGGATCCTCCAGGTCCAGCAACATCAGCCGATTGCCTCCCACCGCCAGCATGTCACCTCTCGGAGAGATATCCACGGAGTTGCTGTACGCGGGTGCGGGCACTGTCCAGATTGGACGCGGCTCAACACCTTGCGCCAGATCGTACAACCGGATGTCGTCGGAGGGGTAGAACGTGGCCGCCAGGAGGCGATTTTCGCAGGCCAGATCCCAGCCGTCCATGCGCTTATCGAAAGAGTACGTCCTGGACAAGGTCAGCGATTCGGGGCCGGCGACCTCGTAAAAGGCTAGCTGTGATGTCTGGGCCGGGATGCGGGGCAGGTTGGCCATCAGAATGGTGTGATCGTCGGACCAGCGCAGCTCCCAGCACGGGGTTCGGCTGAGCCGCTGCACCAGCTCGCCGGTACGGGCGTCGTAAAGGGCGATGCCGTCCTCGTTGCCGAAAATAAAGCGGGACTCGTTTCCCGGCCCACGCCAGAACATGGCCTCTCCGCGATCGAAGGTGCCGGCGGGATACATGGGATAATTGCCCAGCAGTCGCCGGGATTCGAGGTCGTAGATCCGGACCGAGCCCTCGTTGTTGCTCATCACCAGGAGCAGCGTTTCGTCGGGGGAGATGTCCACTGTATCAAGATGGCTTTGCCCCACATGGATCTTCGCCAGCCGACGCCACTTCTTGTGCCTGGCCGATGGGGGAGGTGGCTCGTCATCCACTCGACACTCGCCTGGAAAGACCGCCGGTTCCACAGGCGCCGGCGGCTCAATCGCTTTGGGCTCCGTCGCTTCGGGCTCCGAGGCTGCTATCCGCGCAACCGGCGGACACTCCATCTGCTGCGGACACTGACAGGGCGGACATGAAGGCGGCGTCCCGTGACATCCCAACAAGACCAGAGCGATCCCCATTTGCAGAAGCTTCATCTGTTTCCTCCGAAGTGCGCTGCGTAACATATCTCGACTCGACTTCCACAACATTCCGTGACTAATCACCAAGGTATGAGCACTTTTAACATGGATTCATTGCAGTTGCAGATCTCCCCGGACGTAACTGCGAACCTCGACGACCTCGTCGAGATTCGGCGGGATCTGCACGCCCATCCGGAGCTTGCCAACCAGGAGAAGCGAACCGCGCGCGTGGTGCTGGAGTTCCTCGAAGGTTGTGGTATCGAGGCCCGCACCCTGGGCGGAACCGGCGTCGTCGGGCTGATAGAGGGCATTGACCCGGGGCCGGTGTTACTGCTGCGGGCCGACATGGACGCACTGCCGATCACCGAGCAGGGTGATCTGACGTATCGCAGCCTCAACGACGGTGTGATGCACGCCTGCGGCCACGACGCCCACGTCGCGATGCTGCTGGTGACCGCTCGTCTGCTTGCCCGACGCGGCCTGGAGCGCGGCACGGTCAAGCTGATGTTCCAGCCCGCCGAGGAGGGCGGGGGCGGCGCCGCCCGCATGATCGAGGCCGGCGTGTTGCGAGATCCCGCTGTGGATGCATCGCTGGCATTCCACGTGTGGAGCATGCTGCCAATCGGTGAGGTCGCGGTCTCCGATGGCCCGGCGATGGCCAGCGTCGACGGGTTCACCCTCACGGTACGCGGCGCCGGGACACACGCCGCAGCCCCCGAGTCCGGAATCGATCCGGTGCTGATCGCGGCGCAGATCGTCACAGCATCTCAGAGCCTGATAACCCGCCGCAAGTCGGCCCTCGATCCGGCGGTGCTCAGCTTCACGGCGATCCACGGGGGCGAAGCGTTCAATGTGATCCCGGAAAAGGTAGATCTGAAGGGTACCATCCGGGCGTTTTCGGTCGCGGTGCGGGATCGGGTCCGGGACGAGCTCGGGGAGCTGGTCCGCGGGATCGCCGGATCAATGGGCGGTGCGGCGGAGCTGACCTTCTTCGAGGAATTGATCCCGACGGTCAACGATCCAGTGGTGGCGGCGGCGGTTCGCAAAACTGCAAGCGAGGTTGTCGGCGACGCGCGAGTCTCAAGCCCACCGGCGCTGATGGTCGGCGAGGACATCGGCCTGGTGCAGGACCGGGTACCCGGCGCTATTGCGCTGCTGGGCTGCGGCAACCCGGCGATCAATGCAACTTTCCCCCATCATCATCCACGTTTCGCGATC
>JAUVAN010000284.1 GCA_030591725.1 Deltaproteobacteria bacterium | reverse complement strand
CGACTTCCAGGAACTGTTGACGGCTCTGGAAGAGGCCCTGCGGGAAGAATCCACTGTGGTGGTTACGGAGACCCTGGATGACTACCAGATCATCGATGTCAGGACTCTGCCAAACCCTCGGGGGCCGGCGCTGGCCGTGGAGCCACCGCCGGTTGAAGCAGGGTACGGATATGCTCCGGTTACCCCGGATCGCGCTCAGGAGCTCTTCGATATCGTGAACGCTCGATGCTGTGATCCCGTTACGGCGCCAGCGCCATGTATTCCTTTCTGGTATCCCCGTGATGGCTGCTGGGCGCGCGCCCATGAGATGCGCCGCCTGATGATTGAAGACGGCACCGAGCCCGAGAAGATATGGATCTACGGCGGTCTGGACGTTGCGACGTACAACGCCCCCTCATGCGAAGTGAGCTGGGGATGGCACGTCGCGCCCATATTGGACGTGAACACGGGCAGCGGTATCGAGACCTATGTCATCGATCCCTCAATGTTTGATGCGCCAGTTCCGGAGGCCGTGTGGGTCTACGCACAGGGAGACCCCTCGGCCACGGTGGTTCATTCCAGTTCGGCCGTCTTCTACAGGGACTCTGAAGGAACTGAGTCCTTCGATAATGATTATTCGGAGACGGAGGATGTCTTAGCTACATATCGGAACGCTCTCATCTTGAGTTCCGAGACGGACGGTCCACCACCATACACCGCGTGCTACGTTCCGGACATCTACATACGAGACAACCTCCAGGATGCCGGGCTACAGCCTTTGGTGAGAGGGGGCATCTCCCGCAGCCCGGACATCAACCACTACCGGCAAGAGTTTGTTGATCCACAGGCCACCTTAGGCAGCGCGGCCGCTCAAGCTCGGGACGACCTGTTCGAGGATATCGAGTACGGGCAATCCAACTATATCTATGTGCGTTTACAGAACCGCGGTATGACGAGCGGCGACGCAAATGTGGATCTCTACTGGATGAGACCCTCTACGCTGCCCACGCCCTCGAGCTGGAACTTGCTTGGATCCATCGATGCTACATCCATTGCGCCTGGCGACTTCGAGGTGGCGGGTCCGTTGGTCTGGAACACGATACCTGACGAAGGACACTACTGCTTCGTGGCGGTATTGGGGAATTCCGACGACCCCAAGCCCGATCTCAGTCTAATCAGCGATCTCGACGACTTCCGTCATCTTATTCGCAACAGCAACAATGTCACCTGGAAGAACTTCGATGTGGAAGATGCGTTTGTGGGGGGCTACATGCGCTTCTCCTTCCAGATCAGGGGGTGGCCCCGCATTTCGTACCTGAGCGATCTCGAGCTGGATCTCTCTCTCCTTCCGCCTGGGGCGGAGGTGGAGCTGCGCATTCTCAAACGACTGACCGAAGGGGCGGAGCTGGAGAGTCTGGCGAAGACGCAGGAAACGCAGTACCATGCCCGTTATCAAGCTACGTCGGCCACACGTGGCACCATTCGCCAGATGCCACTACAGCCGAGCGACTGTTCGGAAGCCACGGTCTACCTGACGATCCCGGACGTCGCACCCGATGGTATGTACGAGTTCGCGGTACTCCAGCGGATCAATGGCAATGAAGTGGGTCGGATCACCAAGCGTCTGATTGTGGGTGACCATCCCTTCGTGGCCAATCGCCGCACGCGGGAGGTCCACGTCGCGAACTGCGAGTGGGTGCGGAAGATGAGTGGCAGGAACAAGTCTGCCTATCGGGAACTCGAGCTGGCTCTGAAACGTGGATACAATGGTTGTCACTATTGCCTGCCCGAACACGACACGGATCGAGGCCGGATCGGGGCGACGCGCCGACCCGCAGTTCGAATGGAGGAGGAGAAATGAAAATAGGCATCGAACATCGATTCGACCTTGCGGAAGCGGCGGAGGGCTTCCTCGTCAGGGACGGACAGCTCTGGACCGTTGGCGGCCCGAGGCGGGAAGTCATCCGCTTCGAAGTCATCGCGCACTCGCGCCTGTCTGAAGTCGGGGAAAGGAGGCGAATGCCCATGGCCACGGGCGGCCTTGCCTGGGATGGCGCCAGGTTCCTCGTTGCGGATGCAGTTACCCGTCGGGTGACTGGGGTGGAATTCTCCACGGGAGCCTCGGAGCTGCTCATCGACCCCACAGACCTCGACTTTGGCGGATTCCCCGAAACCCTCCGCGTTGAGGCCGCTCTCATCGGGGACATCGCCTGGGACGGCAGTGGCCTCTGGGTCACCTGCATCGCGGGCTACTCCAGCTCCATCTATCGCGTTGACCCCTCCGCTAAGATCGTCCTTTCCCATCGCTGGGCGCCCGGCCCCCAACCGGTGGGCATCGATGTGGAGCCAAGCCGGGGCAACCTCTTTGTGATCGATGGTCGCAGCAGAGAGCTGCGTCGTCTCGACGATGCCGAGAAGTGGGTCAGCGGCGCCCTTCCCGGAGAAGTCCAAGAGCCCCGGGGCCTGAGCCTCGAATCGCCCGGGAAGCTTTGGGTCGGGGACGTGGCCACTGGGGCTGTCTACGGGCTGACGCTGGAGGACTGAACGATGGGCACCAGATATGCAGTCTTGATCTCAGGCGACCTCGCCGAGAACGGCTACCCGGAGTTCTTCTTCGACGTGGTCCTGATGCGGCAGGCGCTGCTCGACGCTGGCTTTGGCGCGAACAACATTTTTGTGCTCTACGGGGATGGTGCTGATTACAGCAACGCCACCCACCCAGCCAACCGCTATCGCCCGAACCCCGCCATTACCGACGCGGCGGCGAACATCTCTGATGTCGAGGATATCTTTGATGACCTTGCCAACGGCACGAACGGTCGCCCACAATTGACCGACGAGGATCTACTGTTCGTGTGGACCTTCGACCACGGCAGCCAGACCATGGTCGCCGGATCGAGCATGAGCATGCTGTGCCTTCGGGATGGTGACATGCACGCCGACGATTTCGCCATGGCCGCCGATCAGGTCCCTTGCGCGTTTCGCATCTTCTGCATGCAACAGTGCTTCAGCGGCGGCTTCATCCCCCACCTCAACAACGGCCACACGGTAATCCTCACTGCGGCCACAGATTCCGAGATCGCGTTACCCTCGGACGACGCAGCGGAAGAGGAAACCATTGGTGGAACAGTCTATCCGCACGGAGAGTTCAACTTCTACCTCTTCGCCGCGCTGAACGGTCAGGACCTGCTGGGCAACGCCGTCAATGCTGACGCCAACAACAACGGGTTCGTCACCATGCGCGAGGTCTTCGACTTCATCGTGGCGAATGAGTCGGGACCATCCACCCCGCAATACGACGACGGCGCCTACAATATCGGTGAGCGCCTGCATCTGGCATTCGCCGACCTGTTCCTGCGAGACAACCTTTCCGACACCGGCGTCGAGCCGTCTCCGGGGGGTGGTTTGAGCCTAAGCCCGGACATTCATCACTTCCGCAACGAGCTCCTGGATCCGGCGGCGACGCTGCTTGGCGGCGACGCGATGTCCAACGGCACGTTATTCGAGGACATCGAGATCGGGCAGCCCAACCAGATCTACGTTCGAGCCCAGAACCGGGGATATTCCGCAAGTGGAGCCGAGATCGACATCTACTGGACCCTTCCCTCCACTTTACCGACTCCGGCGAGTTGGACTCCCATCGGGACTATCACGATGCCCTTCATCGCGGCGGGCCAACATGGGGTCGGCGGGCCGCTGGAGTGGCCCTCCGACCAGATCCCTGCCAAGGGTCACTACTGCTTCGTCGGTGTATTGGGCAATATCCAGGACCCCGCCCCGGACCTGACCGCCGTTACCAGCATCGACGACTTCTACGACCTGATCCGAGAGAACAATAACGTCGTATGGAAGAACTTCGACGTGGACGACATGTTCGCGGGCGGATACTCCCGGATCGAGTTTCGGGTTCAGGGATGGCCGAGAAGACACCATAGGGGTGATCTGGAGCTGGAGCTGTCGGAGCTTCCGGCTGGTGTCCAAGCCGAGCTCCGACTCCTGAAACGTCTCCTTGTAGGTGCCACCACGGAGCGTATGACCAAGGTTGACGAGACCACTCGCTACGCAAAGCTCGAGGTACAGAGCGGCCACCGCTGCGCCATTCGCAGCATGCCGCTGGAACCTAGTGACAACACTGAAGTCGTGTTGACGTTGATCCTTACCGGCGACCAGCCCGACGGTGCGTACGACCTGTTCGTGCGACAGCTGATCGACGGTCGCGAGATGGGCCGGGTCACCCGCCGGATCGCCATCGGCGATCACCCGTACACGGCCAACCGCCGGACCGGCGAGGTCCATCGGAGCGACTGCGACTGGGTTCGGAAGATGAGTCCTGTGAACAAGAAACCCTACTCCGACCTGGCGCGAGCGGTCGGCCACGGCTACAACGGCTGCCACTATTGCCTGCCGGAGATCGACACCGGCTGAGCCCAATAGGAAGGCCGGGGGGTGGGTCTGGCGGCTTAAAGAAGCTATGGGCCCAGGATGCTCGAAACTGTTCTTGACATCCAGGACAATTGATTACCCAATTTGCGCATCTATTGAGTTCTCTTGCCCAAAGATCCCGTATCGTGCAAAAACCTCATCTATAAATATATCACAAAAAAAAGTGTGAAAAAGAAATTGATGGGAAAAGCCCAACCAACGGCTTGTGGATGCCCATGCACTGTAGTGCGTGGTGGCATGGATGGTGCTTGAATGTAGGAAATGTATATGCTAAGCAAAAAACCACGGTTAAAAACCTGAAATACACGGGATTTGCCTTTTGGGCACTGTGGTAAGTTGCATCAAAAATAAAAAGAGAAGGAGGTTGCAAAGATGGGAAAATACGCTTCATACTGGGACGCCTCGAATTGGGCCAGTTATGTTGAGGTGCTGAATCTCCAGGATCGGCGGGCTGATTACGGGATTATCGTCTACGACCGTGATGGCAGTGTGTGCTGGCAGGATACTCGAACGTTAACCCCTCACGAGGCAGAACGCATCTTCATAAATCACCATGTTCCAGAGGGAGATCGGAGAGAAGGGCTTGTTGTAGTTGAGCCTGTTATGGAAGGGGACGAATTCCCCAGTGTACTGATAATCTACGCAGAGGGTCAACACTGGAAAGAGGGAATGCGTTTTGTCCCCTTCACACGGGTGCCGTGATTTGACCAGCGCATAGTCAGCATCAGACGAGGATGGAACTACATAAGTATACAGAATACATCATAAACCCCACAGACCCATGCCACTCATCGAAGACACCTTACGGAAATTAGCAGTGATTCAGGAGAAGTATCCGGTATTAATCCTCCTGCTCGTACTGGTATTCACTGCGGTGATGGCTTTCGGGTCTGTGCAGATGAAACTCGATCCTTCGTTTGACGCTATGATGCCGGATGATCTGGAAGTTATCAGGATGCAGGATGTCGTCTCAACGGAGTTTGGATCGACAGATACCATGCTCGTTTTAGTGGAGCTTGATCCGGCATCCGATGATCCTCATGCGGTTAATGATATTCGGGACCCGAGGGTTGCAGAGTATGTAAATATCCTGAGTGATTCAATTGCCAGTGAGAATAATGTGAAAACTGTTAATAGTTTGTCGTACGCGCTTAAACTGGCAAACGATGGCGAGATTCCAGAGAATGAGGAACACATCAGTGCGATCATTGAGAATAGCGCGCAGGTCAGAGGTTTTGTTAATTCGGAGTATTCTT
>JAUVAN010000115.1 GCA_030591725.1 Deltaproteobacteria bacterium | reverse complement strand
GGCTTCGCGCGCCGTGGCTTTCCGCAGCTCTGGTCGGCGGCATCTTGGCCTCCTTCGTGATCACCGGGTTCGAAGAAACTCTCGCGCGCTATCTCCCACTGGCGGCCTTCATCCCGGTAATCATAGGAATGGCCGGAAACGTGGGCACCCAGTCCCTGGCCATCGTCGTGCGCGGTCTTGCCACCAGGAAAATCGAGGTCAAGAAATTCTGGCGGGTAGTCGGAAGCGAGATACTCGTCGGCTCGATTCTCGGAATTCTATTCGGGTTGGCCCTCGGGGCCATTGGGTTCTTCCGGTTCCAGGGCGACGTTTCAGCCGACCCCTTCCTCCTGGCGATAGCGGTGGGTTCGGCCTCCGCCGTAGCGATGGTGCTCGCCGCCACGGTCGCTGCCTCCATACCCATGCTCTTCGCGCGTTTACACATCGATCCGGCGGTTGCCACCGGTCCTTTCGTGACGACCGCAGTCGACATTATTGGAGTCATTGTCTATTTCAATATTGTTACGGCCATCGTGTGAGCACGAGCACACAGGTCACCCGGGCGTTCATCTTGCGCACGGTGGACTACCGCGATTCAGATCGAATACTGACCTTGCTCACCAGGGATCTGGGAAAGATAAGCACCATTGCCAGGTGGGCTCGCAGCTCGAGAAAGAGGTTCGGAGGAGCGCTCGAACCATTCGCGTTGCTGGAGATTTCCCTCAGCACGGGGCGAGGGCACGACAAGATGTTCGCGCTGAACGAGGCCTTGCTCGTGGACTCTCACCCCGGCCTGGCGACCGATCTCGACCGCATCGGTTGCGCGGCTCTCGTCACGGAACTGGTGCGGGAGCTCACCCCCGAGAATGATCCAGATCCCCATATGTTCGATTTTTTACGCGAGTTCATGTCCCTGATGTCTGCCCCAGAGACCGTATCCGTTAAAGGGCTCGCCTTGGGCGCCGTGCTTCGAGTGCTCGCATTCTGTGGCGTGGCAGTCGGGATCGGGCGGTGCACCGTGTGCGGAACGCCGGTGCCTCAGGGTAAAAAGGCATACTTCGATCCCCATCGCGGAGGGATCGTCTGCACCCCGTGCGGCGGAGGCCCCACCCTCCTGTGCGCCGGCGCAGCTACCGCGCTGACCCTGATGGAAAAACGCGACCTGGACGCAATTTCCACGATGACATTCGATAATGCTGTTCTCGACGAAATATACTCGGTGATAGACCAGTTCACGGAACGACAACTTGATCATCCCCTGCGCTCGAGTTTTTTTCTCGACCAGGTGAAGTGATCGGATGAATTACGCGGGCACAAAACATGTTCATTTTCAATGCCCGACCCTGCTTGACACTGTACTTTACGTCTTCTATACTCGCCCCCATACCGTAGAACTGTAACGGCTTGTATTTAAAAGGAAAATCGTCAACCGCGCGAATGGCGCAGAAAGACGCAGGTGGGTTCATGAAGAGGGTACCCATTGTTATGCTGATCACGGCTTTCGTGATCTCGGGACTCGTTGTCGGTTGTCGCGACGAGGGTGATCCGGAGTTCCTGCTCGACCAGATGCACGATCGGCCGTGGCGGGAGTCGGCGTTGAAAAATATCAAAGAGCTTTTCAACGATACCATGCAAGAAAACGGTAACGATCTGGAAAACCCCAAGGTCAAAGAACTGACGAAGATCCTGGTTCCCGGCCTCATCGACGGCTTTAACAAATGGAACCGCGACAAGTTTAACCGGAAGACCGTCATCGAATTGCTGGCTCAGATGAACGATCCGGCGTCGGTCCCTGTTTACCTGCAGGCCCTGGATCTGGAGGAAGCAGTGGACGCGTCCATGTTCAGCGTCGCCGCCAACGCGGTCCAGCGTCAGAACGTGGAGGAGGCGCTGCCCGAACTTCTGAAGGCCTTCAACAAGATCACAACGGCGCGGGATCGCAGGCCCGGTGCCCCGTTCACTGCGGAGGAAAATGTGATCGCTCAGTCGATCATCTCGTCCACCACGTCCATTGTAGTGAAGCACCCGACCACACCTCACAGGGGCAAAGTGGTCGATGCGCTCGTACAGATCGTGGACACTCCCGACACACTCCAGGAGCTGCGCCTGAACATGAAGGCCATGAAGGGGCTCGGTCGGATAGGTGATCCGGCCGCCGTTCCCGTACTCATCCGCGGCATCGCCATGAAGGGCGAGCGACAACCCGTCGGCCTCGGCCAGATTGCCTTTGCCTCCTTGCAGCAGATCCACGATCGGGACGCGGTGGTGACCGGCATCCTCAACTTCGGACTGCAAAAGGATGCGGCGTTCAACAAGGCGTTCGAAAAAGAAATAAAGAACGACGCCGCCATGAAAAACCCCACCTGGTACATCCAGCAGGCGGTCGATTTCCTGGGAACACTTGCCTACCCGTCACCAAAGGTCATTCAGTACCTCGAGGATGAGTTGAATCACGCCGAGCCGGACGCAGCCGACGAGACCGCTTCCAAGATCAAAGGCTTGCCGGTCAACTTCGCTCCGGAAGGTTGGGCGACCATGCGCCGGAACTGGGCGGCTGTAGCACTGGCCAAGCTGGGCCACAAGCCCCTGCTCGGCGTCATTCAGAAGCGCCTCGTTTTTGATAAGAAGGGCAAGGTCAAAACTCTCCAGCTTCAGGCCGAAGAGGCGGTGGGCTATATCCGCGCGTTGGGCCTTCTTCTTTACCCAAAAGAGTCATGTCCCATCATGCTGGAGGTCTCCCGCGCCGGTGACGACTCCATGCGCGACAAGAGCTTCTACAACGCATCGTTGATTTGCGGCAACGAGTTCATCAAGGACATGAAAAAGGCGCACAAGAAGATCAATTGCGACAAAATTATTGAGGATCGGTTCCCGGAAGGCGCCAGCGAGGATGAAGAAAAGCAGGCCCGCAACGAATGCGACATCATGAAAAAGCGCATCACCGGGTACATGGACAGGATCAAGTTCGGCAATGAGTGTGGAAACGATCTGGACTGCTACCTCAAGGTAATCGGCGAGCACACCAACAAGAACGTCGAGAGAGCCATCGTCACCGCCTTCAGGATTGCTCGTGACGATCCCAGTAAACGCGAGGCCGTTGTCAAGGTCCTGTCAGACAACCTGAACAACCCCTCCAAGGTGGCCATCCAGGCAAGCGTGCGATCTCTCGACCTGCTCACTCCCGAGGGCGGCGAGGATCTGGTGAAGAAGATCCAGGAGGTCTACAAAGAGTTTGCCCGCCAGTCCACGTACAAGGATCGCGCACGACTCCTCGAGGCCTTCATCGGACACGTCCGCAACCGCGGCAGAAAATAGATTTAACGATTGCCCTCGTCTAATCGGCGGAGCCCCTCGAGGAGAAGCATCTCCGGGGTTCCGTTGATTGTGCATTCCGTGGCGGTGAAGCCGGGATCGAGGGAAAACTTGCCGTCCACGAACCGGAGCATGGAAAAGAACGCCTCCTCGCCACGCTGATCCTCGAAAACGGCGTTGTGAATATCACCATCCACGAAATGGATTTCGCCCGAGTGGGCGCCGGAAATCAGCTTGAGCCGGCCGGTCTTGCGTCCGTGGCCAAGAATCTGTACCAGATCCGGAATCGACATCTCTTTCAGTGATCCGGAGACACCGCCGGGGATGATGCTCGTCCGAACTCGACCGAGGAACAGCTGAATCTTCGTTACGAGCACTTCTATGGCGGAAGGCTTTAGCAGGTAGTCCTGGGCTCCCAGATCGAAACCCCTTTTAACATCGCCCGAGGCGGATCTCGACGTGAAATAAATGAGCGGGATGGCTTTAGTGCGTTCCTGCTCGTTGAGGCGTTTCTTCATCTCGAAACCGTCGAACGGTTTGAGATCAACTTCGGACACCATGATGTCAATCGGATCATCCATCATCGTCTTGATGGCTTCCTCCGCCGTTCTGGCGGTGCGAACGTTGAAGCCATGAGTGATCAGTTGCATCTCGAGGACCGCGCACTGCTCCGCGTCGGAATCGACCACGAGCACCGACTTGGCGCCGGTGAGTAGCTGGCGCTTGATATCGTCTCCCGCCGCCACTATGGCGAAGAGATCGACCAGGTTTGAGTCGAAAACCGGCTTGGCGGACTTCTTGATCGCCTCGATGGCCTCGGAAGGCGACAGGATACGACGAAACGGGTTGCGCAAATTGGAGGTGAGATCCGAGAACGTGTCGGTGATCGCCAGGATCCGTGACCCCAGCGGGATCTCAGTACTGTTCAGGCCGTCCGGGAAACCGCTCCCGTCGATCCGCTCGTACATATGGCGAATGGCCTGCGTTGTCTCCAGAGGAACGTTGGCGGACTCCAGCAATCTCAGGGGCGTTTCGAAACGTTTCAATGCCGTCGTCCGGTGCCCATCCCACTCGGAAACGTTGAACGCGGTCAGGTGGTATGGATCGCCCTTGCCGAGATCGTGCAACAATGCCGCAAGGGTTATTGCGCCGGCCTCCCACTTGGAGACTCCGATGCGCGTGCACATTGTTTCTGTATAGTTCGCGGTGAGCACCGAGTGCCCGGAAAGATCTTTTCGGTTGCTTTCCAGCAGGGAGACGAGAACACGCACAATATCGAGAGACAGGTTTTTGGACGCCACCACGCTGAACCTGCCCGTATCCATGACTCGTTTGTCGCGCTGGTCGATCTCGTCTGCGGACAGGATGCGTTCGCGTTTGGATGTGCCGCTCGAGGCGACCGCAGCCACCATGGCGCCCTCGTCGAGAAGGTTTCGTTCGTAGACATCCATCATCGACTGGAAGGCCTTGATCCCCTCCTTGTCGATCGATGTGAACGCGTGGATGTCACCCTTGTAAAACTTGGCGATGGCCGCCTTGATGGCGGCCGGGCGGGAAACGAAAGAACGCACCGTGGATAGCCTTGCGGCGCGGCAGATTTCCTGCTCCATGTCCAGATCGAGTGGATCGACGGCGACGATGGAAAGAGTTCTGCTTCCCGCATCCAACAGGATGGGAAACACTGTGTGTTTCTGGGCCAGCTCCACCGAGATCATACCCAGAACTTTCACGTTGATATCAGCTACCTTGAGCTTCTCCGTGATCACGAAGCGGGTCTTGTATTGTCGGGCCAGAGCCTTGAGAAGCACTTCCTCGGTGACAGCGCCGGTTTCGATGAGGGACTCCTCGATGAAACCGCCGTAGTTGGCGAAATGCTGCATCGCTCCGCTGTATTGAATCTCGGTGATTATACCGTCAGCCAACAGTTGGTCCGCGACAGCGGTTTTTGAACGAACCATTTCCTTTAATTTCGCCTGAAGAATCTTACGGCCGCATCAAAAGACGCCATGACCGACTCGATAACGAGATCGGTCAGGGCCGGCTCCTCCGGTTGCCGAAGCGCCTCGTAGTAGCGCTGTCGCTCCGTGGCGTGAATGACCGCCGGAAGACACCCGTTTCTCGTCAGAATGAGGTTCATCACGATCCTTCCCACTTTTCCGGAAGTGTTCCGAAAAGGGAAGATGTTCATGAACTGGGCGTGAAAACGTGAGGCGAAGACCACCGGATGCAGCTTGTCCGTTTCATGGGGATCGTTCAACCATGAGATCAACTTGCGCATGTTTGCTTTGATGATGGTGGGCTCGTTTATTTCCTGAAAATATGACCTGTGAAGGGGTATCTCTCTGCGAAAATCGGCGGCATTCGCTTCTTCGCTTTTGGTGGCGAACAGCACGTGAAACTCCTTGAACAAGCTCATGGAGAACACCAGGTCAGGGCTGGCGGCAAGCTGCCGCATAAGATCGAACGCTGATCTATGGGACCGCAACGACGTGTATAGCGCCAGGTTGGCGGCATCGGTAATCGCGCGCGGATCGAATGCGGATTCGAGTTCGTCCGGGCTGATCACCTGACCCTCCAGGGCGCAGTCGTGGTAGATAGCGGAGATGTCGATCTGTTTCCACAGATCGCCGATCTCTTCAACGGTCGCCTGCTCCATCAACGTACGTACATGAACGCCGCGGTCGTTCAACCAGTTGAGCTTCCTGGTAGGCGAATCTTTTTCTAAAGGCGAACCGGACATGGTGCCACCGTGGGTCGTTTCTCTGTTTCCTTAATCTTTCCAGGGTATTATGTTCACATGTACTTGTAAAGTAAATAATAAAAATCGCGCAAGCCGATATAATACCGTATCCGAAATGCCTATGCTTGCGAGCGGAACCACCGTAAACTGACTACTCACGCTTGCGCTGACTGGAGGAGCACAATGAGCGACAAGGGTATCGGAGATATGGTCCAGGCGATCGCAAAACTGCAAAACACGGGCGAATACAAGGACTTGCACTGGTCCGGCACATTCACTGACTATCTGGAAATAGTGAAACGCAAGCCCGAAGTAACTCAAACCGCATTCCAGCGAATTTACGGAATGATCGTTGCGGAGGGGACCGAGGAGTACATCGACAACAGAAAACGGATCACCAGGTATCGCTTCTTTGAAAACCCCAAAAAGGGAAACAATGACGCGATCTACGGCCTGGATATCCCGCTGATGCGTTTTGTAAACGTGCTAAAAGCGGCCGCCGAGGGATATGGGCCAGAGAAGCGTGTTTTACTCCTTCACGGACCGGTGGGCTCATCCAAGAGCACCATCGTCAGGCTGATCAAGAAGGGCCTCGAGGCCCACACCAAAACGCCGGACGGCATACTCTACACGCATGAGTGGCATGTGCCCGGCGGGCACGAAGAGGTCATGCGCTGCCCGATGAACGAGGAGCCCCTCAAGCTCTTCCCCGTGGCGTGGCGAGAGAAGGCGCTCGAAGCTCTCGGACTGTCGGCGGAGGGTTACCAGGTCCACGTGGAGGGAGATCTGTGTCCCGCGTGCCGGTATACGTTCAACGAACTCATGGCAAAATATGAAGGCGACTGGGCCAGGGTCATCGAGCACATCAAGGTAGTACGGGTGGTCATGTCCGAACAAGACAGGATCGGCATCGGCACCTTTCAGCCCAAGGACGAGAAAAACCAGGATTCAACGGAACTCACGGGGGACATCAATTACCGAAAGATCGCAGAATACGGATCGGACTCGGATCCGCGCGCGTTCAATTTCGACGGCGAATTCAACATCGCCAATCGCGGCATCATCGAGTTCGTGGAGGTGTTCAAGCTCGACGTGGCGTTCCTTTACGACCTGCTCGGCGCCAGCCAGGAGCACATGATCAAGCCCAAGAAATTTGCCCAGACCGATATCGACGAGGTGATCATCGGCCACACCAATGAAGCCGAGTATCAAAAACTTCTGGCAAACGAGTACATGGAGGCGCTGCGGGATCGGACCATCAAGATAGACATACCGTACATTACCAAGTTGTCCGAAGAGGTGAAGATCTATCAAAAGGATTTCGCGCAGGAGCGCGTAAAGAGCGTGCATATCGCGCCTCATACACTGGAGGTCGCGGCCATGTGGGCGATCCTCACGCGGCTGGAGGAGCCCAAGAAGGCAGGGCTCACCCTGTTGCAGAAGCTCAAGCTCTACGACGGCAAGATGCTCCCGGGGTTCACTCAGGACAACGTGAAGGAACTGCGCAAGGAAACCTCCCGGGAGGGTATGGACGGTATCTCTCCGAGGTATGTTCAGGACAAGATCTCCAACGCGCTCGTCTCCGAGGCGGAGGGCTGTCTGAACCCGTTCATGGTGCTCAACGAGCTGGGCAAGGGGCTCAAGAGCCACGGGCTCATCACCGACCCGGAAAAGCGTGCGCATTACTCGGAGATGATCTCGGTGGTCAAGCAGGAGTACGAAGAGATCGTCAAGAACCAGGTCCAGCGCGCCATCTCGGCCGACGAGGAGGCCATCAACAACCTGGCCATGAACTACATCGACAACATAAAGGCGTACACCCTCAAGGAGAAGGTCAGGAACCGCTACACCGGCCAGGACGAGTCTCCGGACGAGCGGCTCATGCGGTCCATCGAAGAAAAGATCGATATCCCCGATGGACGAAAGGACGATTTCCGCAAGGAGATAATGAACTTCATCGGCGCCCTCGCGGTGGAGGGCAAGGAGTTCAAGTACGATACCAACGACCGGCTGCGCCGCGCTCTCGAAATGAAGCTCTTCGAGGATCAGAAGGATTCCATCAAGCTGTCATCCCTCGTCAGCCAGGTCATAGATCGCGAAACCCAGGACAAGATCGACGTGGTAAAGAACCGGCTCAAGGAGAAGCACGGCTATTGCGAGGTATGCGCCACTGACGTGCTCAACTTCGTCGCCTCTATCTTCGCTCGCGGAGACGCCAGGGATGAATCTTAAGATCCACCAGGATCACGCCCGTTTCCGGCATATAGTCAAAGGCCGGATACGAAAGGAGTTGCGCAGGTTCATCTCCTCGGGGGAGCTTATCGGCAAGGAGGGCGACAAGCTCGTATCGATCCCGCTGCCACAGATCGACATACCCAGGTTCAGGTTCGGCGATCGCTCGAAGGGTGGTGTCGGCCAGGGGGAAGGAGAGCCCGGAGATCCCCTGTCGCAAGGCGAGCAGGACGGGAGCTCGGAGGGCGAAGCCGGCGATCAGGAGGGTCAGCACGTTCTCGAGGTGGATGTGAGCATCGAAGAGCTTGCGGAGATCCTCGGCGAGGAACTGGAGCTCCCGAACTTGGAGGACAAGGGGAAAGATCGGCTGGTATCTACCCGAGATCGATACGTGGGGATCCGGCGGGTGGGTCCAGAATCCCTTCGCCACTTCAAGCGAACTTTCCGGGAGGCGCTCAAACGGCAGATTGCCGCTGGAATCTATGATCCTGAACGACCGATGATCATACCCATACGCGACGACAAGAGATATCGATCATGGAAGACCGAGTCGGTTTACGAGGCCAACGCGGTAATAATCTACATGATGGATGTGTCCGGCTCCATGGGCGAGGAGCAAAAGCAAATGGTTCGCATCGAGTCCTTCTGGATCGACGCGTGGCTCTCAACCCAGTACCAGGGGCTGGAAAAGCGATACATCATACACGACGCGACTGCCAGGGAGGTAGACCGGGATACCTTCTTCCACACGAGGGAGTCGGGCGGAACGATGATATCCTCGGCCTACAAGCTGTGCGCGGAGATCGTCGACAGAAATTATCCCGAGCAGGAATGGAATATCTACCCGTTCCATTTCTCCGACGGCGACAACTGGTCCACCGACGACACCAGGTTGAGCCTGGATATCCTGGAAAACAGGCTTGTCCCCGTGTCCAACATGTTCTGCTACGGGCAGGTTCACAGCCCGTACGGTTCCGGCCAGTTCATCAAGGATCTTGTCGCGCATTTCCCGAACGATGAAAAGATCATCACTTCGGAGATTGCAAATCGCGAAGGGATCGCCGATTCGATCAAAACGTTCCTGGGCAAGGGGAGGTGAGGCTGATGCTGCGCTCGAGCAGATGGACCGGAGGGCTGCCCCGATACCTCGAGGAAATACGGGTGGAGATACGGGAATATGCCGTAAAATGCGGCCTCGATTTCTTCCCGACTTTTTTCGAGGTGCTCAACTACGACCAGATGAACGAGATCGCCGCCTACGGGGGTTTTCCGACCAGATATCCCCACTGGCGCCACGGAATGGAGTACGACAAGCTCCGCAAGTCGAGCACTTACGGCCTGTCCAAGATCTACGAACTGGTCATCAACAACGATCCGTGCACCGCCTATCTCCTGGAGGGCAACTCGACGGTGGACCAGAAACTGGTCATGGCCCACGTGTATGCCCATTGTGATTTTTTCAAGAATAACCAGTGGTTCGCCCATACCAACCGCCACATGATAGACGAGATGGCCAACCACGCGGCCCGCATTCGCCGGTATATGAACCGGTTCGGCGTGGAAAAGGTCGAACAGTTTTTGGACCTGTGCCTGTCAATCGACAACTTGATTGATATTCACAATCCGCCCCTGGTGCGATCCGATCTGGCTCACCGGGACGACGAATTGGATGACACTCTGGGGCCGGGCGACGTACCAAAGCTCACCGCCAAGCCCTACATGGAGAGCTATATCAACCCACCGGAGTTCATAGAGGAACAAAAGGAACGACTCAGAGAAGAGTCGATACAAAGCGCTTCGTTTCCGTCCAGTCCACAACGGGACGTGATGGGATTCCTCATGGAGCACGCGTCTCTCAAGCAGTGGCAGCGCAATATACTGGAGATCGTGAGAGAGGAGGCGTACTACTTTGCGCCCCAGGGTCAGACCAAGATAATGAACGAGGGCTGGGCCACCTACTGGCATTCGAGGATCATGACCGAGAAAGCGCTCGATGCCTCCGAGATCGTGGACTACGCGGATCACGCCTCCATGGTCACCGCCACTTCGGGCAAGCAGCTCAATCCCTACAAGATGGGCGTCGAGCTGTTCAGGCACATTGTCACTCGCTGGGACAAGGGACAGTATGGTAAGGCCTGGGACGACTGCGACGATATGGAGGCTCGCTGTGCGTGGGACACGGGGGACGGATTGGGAATGGAGAAGATCTTCCAGATCCGACGAACCCACAACGACATCACCTTCATCGACGAGTTCCTGACCCACGAGTTCGTGCGCGAACAAAAGATGTTCGCGTTCGGCTACAACCCGCGACATCGCCGCTACGAGATAGAATCCAGACAAT
>JAUVAN010000352.1 GCA_030591725.1 Deltaproteobacteria bacterium | reverse complement strand
CCTGGATGCCACGCAGGGTTTCTGCGCTGCCGAGTGTTGCAACTTCAGCACAGCGGACGGCGATTATTGCACCGATGTGACCACCGGCCAGGAGGGTTGTTTTTTGGGTGTGACTCACGACGAGGGAATCACCTTCGAACCCCCGTTCCACTGCATAATTATCTGCAACACCCAGGCCGACTGCCCGACCGGGACCGCTTGCACAGACACCGGCGGCGGCGGACTTATCTGCTACGGCTACGCCTCGTAGAAACTTCTTACGGCTGGACATGGCTGTCCATGTTCGTAGACTACTGTAGTCAATGGAACCAATCGCCTCCAGCAAGAAGACCCTTCGGGGACACCTGTACGAACCCATGTACATCGTGGGCGAGCGGCGAATCTGCTGGGCGCGAATCATCCTCTCATCAATACTGATTTTCTTCATCCACGCGTTGGCGCTGGGAAGCCCCCTCCTCTCGGTCAGTACGTTCGCAGCCTCGATCACCGGCAGCTTGACCTTCATCGCAATCAGCATTTTCTTCCTGGTCCTCATTCGCGTGGACAGGTTCGCGCCGTGGATGGTCTTTCTCTCCGCCGGAACAGATCTGGTGCTCGTGACAATTCTCTTTGCAAACAGCACCCTCTCCGATCCCCTGCGAACCTTCACCACCTCATCGCCATACATCTACTTCGTGATCATCGCGCTGGCGGCCCTGCGCCACTCCCCTACCCTGGTCGCTGTCATTGGCGCCAGCTCAGCCGTCGCTTACCTCACCACCATGGGTTTTATATATCTCCATTACATCTCCGGATGGCGCGCCTACATCAAATCCGGCGATGAGGTGATGATGGGGCTTCATTTCATCGATGAGTTCTCCAAGGCCATCGCCATGCTCGTTCTCGGCTGGCTCATCAGCCACGTCTCCAGAAACCTGATAAACTCGCAACGACACTACAAGGATCTGTTTGAACAGATACCTGACGGTATCCTCATCACCTCGCCGGATGACCGAATAGAGACCGTGAATCCCCGTCTCGCCGACATGATCGGAGTACCCCAAAAGGATCTCATCGGTCGGGAGTTCGCCGGGTTGCTCTCCGTCAAGACACCCGGGCCGCGCCTCCCCGGCTCCGATCCCCTCTCCATCGTGGGCGATTCCCTGGCACTGCGACACGTTGATGGGACGGAGATCTCCGTGATGACGGCAACCACCTCCATGGAAAGAAAAGGTGAGTCCTATTCCGTGATGAGCATCAGGGATGTCACCGAAGAGGTTCGCCTGGAGAACCAGCTCGCCCGATCTCAGGGCATGGAGGCCTTCGGACAGTTCGCCGGCGGTATCGCGCACGATCTCAACAACATTCTCGGAGGGATCCTCGGCGCGTCAGCCCTCTCCAAGAGATTTGCGATCCACCTTGAAGAGGGGGACCGTGAGCGCATCGAACAACGATTCGATGTCATCCTCAAATGCAGTGAAGACGCACGCAACATGATCGCCACTCTCATGACCTATTCTAGAGTATCTTCTCTGGAAACAAGCGTCGTCAATCTGCTCGAAGTCATTTCCGGTGTCTCCTCGATCTGCACACGCACCTTCGGAGAAGAGTACCAGATATCAACGAGCGAACTTCCGCCGGAAGCCACAACTCTGGGAGATTCCGGCGCCCTTTCACAGGCGTTGTTGAATATCTGTCTCAACGCGAAGGATGCAATGCCGGGCGGGGGTCGTATAAAGTTCTCACTGCACGAGGAGTTTCCGGACAACGGTCTGATCGAGAGGCACCCCGAGGCCGTTCCCGAATGCGGCTATTGGTGCATAGGGTTATCCGACACTGGCGTCGGAATGACGCAGGACAAGCTGGAGAAACTTCTCGCGCCCTTCCTTACAAACATGCCCTTCGGCGAAGGAACCGGTCTGGGGCTTCCCATGGCCTACAGCATCCTCGTAAAACACAACGGCTTCTTCGACGTATCATCGGCGCCCGGTGAAGGAACGACTTTCAGGGTCTTCCTGCCCACGTATACGGCCACAGCCCCCATCGCGAGAACCTCATGACCGGCCCCGGAATCGTGGGAAAGGTCGAAGGAGACCACGATCACGACGACCCCCAGATCGACGGGGAGAAGCTGGCATCCTGGCTCAGAATTTTTCTGGGCGTCATCGCCATCGCTTTACTCATCGGATATTTTGAGACCACATCCGTTACCGAAAAGCAGCCTCTCATCATCTCCCTTACCCTTGGGTTCGCATGGTCGCTGCTGGGAATAGGCTACATCCTCCTCATCCGAAAGGGTTACTACCGTCCTTTCATGTCCTATTTTTCGACTCTGTGCGACCTGGCCATAGTCACCGCGATGCAACTGGTGATGATGATGGTGGTTCCCCTTAATTTCATAAACGGTCCCATCACCTCCATCTACTTTGTGACCATCGGCCTCGCCGCGCTCAGGAAGAGCCACCTCCTGGTGTTCATGACGGGGCTCTCCTCCGCAGTGATTTACCTGATCGTAGCCGGCGCGTGCATGTACACGTGCCTTCCCTCAGGGCACTTGCTGGCCGAGATCAACGGACACGTCATCGAGATCTTTCTTCTGGACGGAGTGGGCGTCGCCCTCTGCCTGGCGACTGTCGGATGGGTCATAGGCCGCGTAACAAAGGAGTTCCGCGATTCCGAGCATCACTACCATGTTCTATTCGAGCATGTGCCCGACGGGATCGTCATCACATCCTCTGAACGTCGCATCCTCGCCGTCAACCGCAGATTCTCCGACATGGTGGGAGTAGAAAAGGAAGCTCTCAAGTCCCGCGACGTAAACGACTTCCTCGGCCATGGAATACACGCCGCGCCCGTTACTCCTTTCCCGTTTGGTTTTGTGGGCAGCCCCACAATACTCATCAGGGCAGACGGAACGAAGGTCCCGGTCCGAACGCAGACTATGCCCATGGAATACATGGGCGAGCCGTGCGTCGAGATGAGCGTCCGAAATGCGGCCGAACAGGTTCAACTGGAGCGCCGGCTGGCCCAGTCTCAGAAGATGGAGACTATCGGACGACTCGCCGCCGGCCTGGCGCACAATTTCAACAACATCCTCGGTGGGATCCTGGGGGCCGCGTCGCTGGTGCGGCGGACCCTCGGAAAAGTTGAACCGAGCCCAACCAGGGACAAGCTCGAACGGCAGGTAGAGATCATCAAGGAGTGCGGCGATCGGTCGCGGGATGTGGTCCAGCGACTGTTGACTTTTTCCAGGACCAGCATCATCGAAACCGAACCCGTCGACCTCGAATCCCTGGCGCGGGAGGTTGCCTCGATATGTCAAACCACCGTCGGCCCCGGGATCGAAATCCAGATCGCGAACGTGGACGACTCCCCCATTGTCATGGGTGATACCACTTCCCTGACGCAGGCCCTGCTCAATCTCTGCATTAACGCCTCGGATGCCATGGACTCGAAAGGCGTAATCACAATCAAAATCGCGGAAGTCGAATACGATGACTCCACTCTTTCCGATCATCCCGATGCAAACAACGAAGATGATTACTGCCGCATCACAGTTTCAGACACGGGCACGGGTATAGATGAATCGATCATGGAAAAGATCTTCGACCCCTTCTTTACCACCAAACCCCCTGGCGAAGGCACCGGCCTGGGCCTCTCGATGGTCTACAATATCGCGCGGCAGCACGGCGGCTTCCTCGATGTCTCCTCCCCTCCCGGAGAGGGCGCGAGCTTCCACCTGTACCTCACAAGAGCCCGGAAAAGCCTCCTCCCTCCGGAGCCCGAAGAACGGCTTCCCAGAGGCACCGGCACGATCCTTGTTGTGGACGACGAAGAGATCGCGAGGAGCACTATCCAGGGAATGCTGTCCGAGCTTGGCTACCGTGTCTCAACCGCCATGAGCGGTCCTGAGGCGATCGAGATGTTCACGACGACGAAAGGGGTTTATGATCTGTTAGTGCTGGACATGATGATGCCCAACATGGACGGGGCCGAAACCCTGCGTCGGATCCGAGAGATAAACAACGATGTGAAGGCTGTAATAATTTCCGGATTCATAGACTCCGCAGGAATCTCCGGGCTCTCCGACCTCGAGGTTTCCTCCTTCCTCCGAAAACCCTTCACCTTCTTGGCCCTCGCCAGAGCAGTCCACGACAGCATGAAGGGGAGTTCGTAGGGGCGGGGCATGCTGCGCAAAAATAAGGTAATCAATTGGACGTAGGGGCGGGTCACCGTGCCCGCCCTGATCTCGTCAGCCTGAAAGGCCCCGACCTATGTCGCCCTGAGACACTGAAAAACTTCGGCTGAATATCAATTCTTGATTCGAAAAATTCAATCTCACTCGATCTCTCGGCGGT
>JAUVAN010000139.1 GCA_030591725.1 Deltaproteobacteria bacterium | reverse complement strand
GTTGGCCGTTGAATACCCGCATCCCGTAGGCATTGTGTCCATCACGTAATCATCCACGAAAACGACCTCGGTCTGGGGTATGGTGGTGGTCGCCGAGTCCATCATCACCCCGTCGAGGCAGGTGTCCCCATGCTTCTCGTAACGGTCTATGCCGATGTCCATGATCCCTGACCCCAGCGGGAACGATTGTTCCACCGCAACCAGGATGGTCATGGGGCTCCCACTCAGGTTGGGATAGGCTATTCGGGTGGCGCCGGAGAGCAGGCACGAGGTGTCGGAACAGTCGGTTATGAAGTTGATGGCGATGGACGGCCCGTCAAGGGCCTCTACCTCCAAATTCTCACCGTCGGGAACAACGACCTCGAACCAGACTGTGCCTCCGCCCGCAGTCGTACACCCCGGAAGGCTGTCGTCGAAGGAGTCGGTTGCAAAATTGGTCCAGTCGTCGATGAAATTGTAGAACGACGGCGTGTCGGGAACCACTATTGGATTGCCGCAGGTTGCCCCCATATCCGTATCGGTATCCGTATCGGTGTCCGTGTCGGTGTCGGTATCCGTGTCGGTATCCGTATCGGTGTCAGTGTCGGTATCCGCGTCGGTATCCGAGTCGGAATCCGTGTCGGTGTCAGTGTCCGTGTCGGAATCGGAATCCGAATCACCACCGGCGTCTTCATCATCTTCGCGAGCGTCAATACTATCGGCGCAAGACGACAAAAAACAGACCATGGTCATTCCGACGAACAGGAAGAAAAAAACTCTTTGCAACATGCCTGGGGCTCCTTATGTCTTGTACATCCACCAACATTGGATTGCATTCGAACGCTATTTTGCCACATCCTGGTGTTTCATTGTTCAAAAAAAGCACTTGTTGCGACCCTGGACTATCCCCAGAAAAGAAAAAGCAATGTTCCTGCAATGACCAAAGTTCCGGCGGCCAGGCCCAGTGTCAGACGCGGGGAGGAGGCTCTCATCTGTTCCAGAGCCCGTTTGCCCATCCGCTTCATGCGTTGAACACGGCGCTTGTGAAGCAATGTCCTCCGCTTCTCCTCAAGCTCGTGATCCATTGCGCCCAGGTTGGCCGCCCGGTTCAACAGGGGCAGGGCCTCGTCGAAACGCTCCATCCTGATGAGAATATTGCCCAGTTGACGGCACTCCTCCGCGTCACCCCGCTGGCGAACCGCACTCTCGTAGCAAGCTATCGCCTCAATGAACATGTTCAGCCGCTCGTAGGTGCTTCCCAGCCAGAGGTAGTCCAGGGCGTCTCCGCGGAGCTTCGCGGCCTTCTCCAGGTGGATGCGTGCCTCCCCGTTCCGGCCGAGCCGACTGAAGATATAGCCCGCCAGATGGTGTTCCTCCGCGCCCGATTTGTCATTGATCGATCGGATCAAGGAGGTGAGGGCCGCTTCTCTCTTGTCCAGCCTGACGAGGCGGCGTGCCTTGTCACAGACTCCCTCGGTGGTGATGATCCCCTTTGCCTTGTTGAGAGCTTCTCTGACAGTAGGATTGTCGCTAAACTCGTGGAGGCGGCGGATGTGCGCCCTGTTGATCTCGGACCGCGTCGCATCGACGGAGAGGTCGAGAGCCTCCTCGTACAGGCCGCCGCTTATCTGGGCGAGTATCTTGGTGACTTCGGACGGTGCCATCTACTCAAATCATCCTCGCTACTTTTATTAACTGCTCCATATACCTTCTGAACTCATCTCGCGTTATCTGCCGGACATCTGGTTGCTGTAACGTATCGAGAAGTTCCTTTGTGCGGTTGGAAATATTGGGGCAATCATCGTTGGGATTTCCACCATTTTCGCGATCGACGACGCGCTTGACGGCTTCTTCCACCCGCGCTACCGCTCGCGCAAGCTTGTCGCTCTGGGTGTCCTTCACGAGCGCGAGGGCCTCCGCAGCCACGTGGAGGTGGTGCTCGAGGTGCTCCGCAGTCCAGTTCCCCTCACGATGGGTCACGGTCTCGTTGAGGACGTCGATGTCTTGAAGTCGCCATGATCGCGGCGGCGTGTGCTCCTGGAGGGAGATGTCCTGCCCGGTGAGCAAATCGAGTCCCTCGTATCTTACCTGTTGACGTGTCTGAGTGTGGATGAGTCCTGCGACTACGCGCTTGTCGTCAGTCACCCGCAGCTGGATCTCCACCGACGGGAGCCGTCGCTGGGGAGTGATCCCGAGCGTGTAGTTACCCAGGTATTCATAGCGATAGACGGTCTTCTCATCGGTTGACTTCTCGACATCCGGGCGTTTGGCAACGAGGGCGATTGGCACCTCCAGCGCCCGGGGATCGCCGTGACACAACAAGCTCGTGCCGGAGATGGGGTAGTGGGAGTTCTCCTTGATGATGGGCTCGTAATAGTCATCCTCTCCCTCCACTGGGCCGTAGATGGTCCCGTACCCTTCCGCTATCACCTTCCCGATGGGCTCGATGATCTTTCCCGCCTTGAGCGACGCCCCCTTCGCCACGCACTCCATCGGATCCACCGGCAACCCCTCACTGTCCATTTCGTCAATCGGCGCGATCAGGGACTTCCCGCCACCCAGCTTCGTGAGCTCTTCCTTCACCAGCCTCCTCACGCACGGCATGTTGGACGGTCCGCCGATGAACAGCACCCGGTCCATGTCGCTCGCCTCCAGCCCGGACTGGCGAAGCGCGACGCCGATGGGACCACGGCACTTGTCGAGCAGTGGCTTGAGCACTTCCTCCAGTTCCCCGCGGGTCATCTCCTGCGAGCGGTCGCCCGGAAGATCCAGCGGCGCTTTCTGTCGTGTTGATAGCCTGATCTTGGCCTTCTCCACTTCCTCTGTGAGAATAGACATCTGCGTTGGATCGTCCCTGATTCCCTCGAGGTCGTACCTGTTCACAACGTGGTTGATGAGACAATCGTCCATGTCGATTCCACCGAGCGCTTCGTGGCCGGAGGTGCAGAGCTCGCCGGGAATCAGCTCGCCCTTCTCGTTGACGACCATCATGACCGTGACATCCAGGGTCCCCGCGCCGATATCGAAGGCCAGAAGGTTGGCCTCGGTCTGGATATCAACGCAATAATTGATTGCGGCTGCGGTCGGCTCGGCGATGGTGTCCACCTCCTCGAAACCCGCGTGGCGTGCCGCTTCTATGATCGGCGACGTCCTGATCGCCTTGAAGTAAGCGGGGATACTGATAACCGCCTTGTCGATCGTGCCGCCCAGAAGCGGGTTGACTGATGAGTTTTCGGCGTCCTCCTTTATCTCGCGGAGAATGTACTCGAGTATGTGGGAGGGAGAGAAGCGCTCCTGCCCCACTCGAATCAGGATGCTGCCGCCCGGGCCCTCTTCAATGTCGTACGCGAACCGATCCAGTTCTCCCAGCTCCTTTGCCTGCTGGTACGAGAGACCCACCAGTCGCTTGACGCCCCAGACCACGAGCTTCGGGTTGAGCCTGATCTCCTCCCGGGCTCGCTGGCCGACCAGCTGCTTTACGCCGTTGTGATCGAAGAGCACGAAGGAGGGGAAGTTCTTCCCGTAAAGCGTTTTCCCGTACTTGCTCTCGATCATGGCCACACGGTTTCTGCCGATGGCGACTGCCGCAGCCGAATTGTACGTTCCCAGATCTATCCCTATCGCCTTGCTCATCGCTCATCTCCATCCTGGTTTTCATCGCTTCGGCTCACGATCACCTCCGCAGGTCTGAGGATGAACGGCTCGCCGTGCAGCAGGCCGTCTGCCTTGAAGTAGCCCTTTCTGGTCACCTCGATGATCGTGCCGGGCGGCGCCGGGTCGTCGCGTTCGCCCGCGTGGATGTGCCGCTTGCCGTTGAAGAGTTCTCCTTCCTCGGATTCCATTTCCTCTATCCGCGAGTCTTCGAGCAGGCGGGTGATCTTGCGCTCCAGCCGAACCGAGGCCTCATCGCTATCGGCCGAGCTTTTGCCGATCTTCAAGTGGTCGAGGAGCAGGAAGAGTCGGCCGGTAATTGCCACGTACTCGTCCATGAGCTTCTTCTCCATGTCCCAGCTCTCGATGCCGTAGTCCTCGAGATCGAGGCCGAGGGCGTCCAGGCGTTTCTCCGCGTCGTTGAAGGACTGGCGAAAGCGGTTGAGCTCCATGGTCAATCTGGAGAATGACGGCGACTCGTTGAGCCGCTTCGACTTCTCCGACTGGGCGGGTTCGCCTGTGCCGCGAGTGCGTCCGCGTTTGTGGAAAATCATGAACAACAGCGCGATATTGAGGATCACGAGGACGATGAGGAGGACATTCGTGAGCGAACTCGTGGAACCATTGGCCTCCGGCTTCGGTGCCTCCGCCGCCCTGTCAATGGCCACGGCCTGATCGGGGGTGTCCACTTTCTCGTCCAGGAATCGATAATCCACCTTCGACTCCGCCTCGCTCGACCTGTCCTTCGAAAGTTCGAGCGCGCGAAGCTGGAGTGAATCGTATAGCAGGGCAAGCGCCTTTGTGACATCGGCGTCTTTGGGGATCGCGAGGGTCTTGCCGCCCGTCGAAGCGGCGAGTGTCCGCTCCACCCCGGATGTCCTGTCGTCAGCGACTAGCGCATGGATGACAATTTCTTTCATGAGCAGGGACGAGAAAACCTCATCGGATACCTGGTCCGCACCCGCGTCCGGGCCTCCACCGCTTCCTCCGCCGGCGATGATGATCGCCTTCACCGCGTTTTTTCGTTTCTGGAACTCCAGGTATCGGGCCACCGTTGCGACACCGCTTTCCAGTGGCTCCACGGCGTCGCCGGGCTTCAACGCCTCCAGCATCTTGTAAGAAGCGCTCAGACCTCCGCCTTGAGAGAAACTCTGCATCGGGAGGACGACCGTGGTCTTCGCATCCAGCATTGCTACTGCGACGCGATCGTCTTTTCTGAGAGTTCCCAGAAACGCGGCGAACTGTCCCGCGTCAGGGGGAGGAAATGCATCTGTATTCCACAAAATGACAATGTCGATGGAGTGAATGTTCTTTGCCGCTGTTTCTTTGGCAGGGATGTCCGCTCTGGTGGTTGTCGCCATGAAAAGCGAAAGCGCCAAGAATGCAGTAACCGTTGCGTGTTTCATTTACTGTCAGCTCCTTGTGGATTGCCCGCAAGAAAGCCGTCGCAGGTTCGCCGGATTCGCCCTATGGCCTCATCCAGGTGCGCGAGTGTCAACTCCATACTGTCCGCGTCGTAATCTGTTTCTCGCAACGCGTGGAGGGCGGCTTCGCGACAGACCTCGGCGATCTGCGCGCCATTGAAGCCTTCGCTCGACTCTACAAGTCGATCGAGATCCAGATCGGGCCCGACCGGCTTTCCCTTCAGGTGCACCCTGAAGATCGACTTGCGAGCCTCCGAGTCGGGCATGGGCACGGCCACGTGGTAATCGAATCTCCCCGGCCTGAGAGCCGCCGGATCCACCGCATCCAGGCGATTGGTCGCGCCCATCACAAAGACCCCGCTCTGATCCTCTATACCGTCCATCTCCAGGAGAAGCTGATTGACTATCGAATCGGTCGATCCGGTGATGTCCTTTCCCCTGATGGGTATCGCCGAGTCAATCTCGTCGAAGAAGATGACACACGGAGCGAGGAGCCGCGCCCTCGAGAAGAGGAAGCGGATCTGCTCCTCCGCCTCACCCAGCCACCGGCTGCGCAGTTCCGAGCCCCTCACCGCGATGAAGTTGGTGCCGCACTCGCAGGCCACCGCGCGCGCCAGAAGGGTCTTGCCGGTCCCCGTCGGTCCGTAGAGCAAGAGGCCGCTCGCCGGGCGGATGCCGGCCTTTGCGAACGCCTCCCGCTTGGAGACGGCGTTTGTAATGTTCTCTATCAGTATTTCCTTGGTGTCGCTTAACCCGCCGATGTCATCCCAGGTGATCGGGGGCACCTCCAGGGAGAACTCCCTCGCCGCCGATGGCGTAACGGTCCGGATGGCCTCCATGAAGTCGGTCTGGTTGACCCTGAGGAGTTCGTGGCTGAACCCGGCTCCAGTCTCGAAGGCCCCGGGCGGCGCCACCCTGCGCAACGCGTTGTATGCGGCCTCCCTGCAGAGGGAAGCGAGATCTGCGCCCACATGGCCGTTCGTCTTCTCTGCGACGATCTGCAGGTCCATGTCATCTTCGAGGGGCATCCGGCGAGTGTGGATCCCGAGGATCTTTTCGCGGCCTTTCGCGTCGGGTACGCTTATGAGAATTTCTTTCTCGAATCTGCCGCCCCGCCGCAGCGCCGGATCGATCGCGTTGATTCTGTTGGTGGTGCCGACCACCACCACGTCCTTCATGTCCCGCAAACCGTCCATCTGAGTGAGGAACGTGGCGACGATCCGCTGCTCCTGGTCGCCGTGGGTCTTATCCCGACGGGGTACCAGCGCATCGAGCTCGTCGATCACGACGATCGACGGCGCGTTCTTGGTAGCCTCGTCGAAGATGTTGCGGAGGTTCTGTTCCGATTTCCCGTACCATTTGCTGTAGATTTCCGGACCGCTGATGGAGTAGAACCGCGCGCCGACCTGGTTGGCAAGGGCTCTCGCCAGCAGTGTCTTCCCCGTTCCGGGAGGACCGTACAGGATGATTCCCCTGGGCGGCGTAACGCCCAGGTGGGTGAACACTTCGCCGAATTTGAGCGGATACTCCACCAGCTCCCGCAGCAAGTTTATCTCGTAATCGAGGCCCCCAATATCCTTGTAAGTTATGGGCGCCGCTTCGGCCTCCGTATCGGCGAGCACGATCTCGGTGGTGGGTGTTATCGCAATGATGTCCTTCGGCTCGGTGGACTTGATGGTGAAAACCCTGGGCTCTCCGCTGAACGTGAACAGCGCTGTCTTTTCACCGGCCACCAGTGGCTTTCCTATGAAGCGAACCGCATCCCGTGCGCCGAACTCCCCCGAGGCGCGAATATCAACTCTTCGTGCCGCCGTCGGATTGAACAGTTCCGCTTCCACCAGGTCTCCATCGTTCAGACCCAAGTGCCAGAGCTTGTATCGGTCGACAAAAACCCTGTTTTTATCGGAAGTGGAGATCTCCGCAAGAATGCACCCGCACGATCTACCTTCACTCGACAATCGCAAGGCTGGACCCTGCATTGCGTCTTGATTGGTTTTCAAGAGATCCGAAAGGTCAGTCTCTACGATTGCTCTGTGGGTTCCATCAAGGTCAACTCGTCCGAATATTTTGAGCCGTCTGATGTCCCTCAAATTTCCCTCCCGTTTTCTTGCCTCTGGTCACCCAAACAGGCGCACGCGCCAGTATTATTTGACAGCCCGAAGATCAAAAAGTTCCATTTTAAATTTACGAGATGAATTTAAGAAACGTCAGTTGATGGTCATGGCGTAGAGGGTCGATCGGTTGCCCATTATAAGCATGAACCCTCCGTGACCGCTGGGTCTGGCGAAAAAACCGGTCTTGGGGTCGAGCCGCTGGAGCACCTTGCCCGACGCCGTGGAGACCACGAAGAGCCCGGCCTCGCTGTCCGAGATCAGGAGCAGGTCCTCGTGAACCACCGGATCCTGCATCACCCCCACCCCGAAATTGCTGGTCCAGTGTACCTTGCCCGTGCCCGGATCCACCGCCACGAGGCCCTCTCCGGTGCGCACCGCGAAAGCCATGCCGTTCGCCTTCGCGAGCCCGGTCACCATGTACAGATCGGGCCGGGTCCACATGATATTGCCGTTGATCACGCTCAGACCGAACAACCCACCATCGACGGAGGCCGCCACCATTGTACCGTCGATTATTACCGGCGTGGCGTCAGCGTCGATCAGGTTGACCTCGCCGCCTCTGGTTGCGGCGACAATCTCGGAGGCCAGATCCGCCGACCAGATTTCCGCGCCCGACACCGGATCCAGCGCAGAGATTGTGCCGTCCGCGAATGCCGCGATAAGCCGATCTCCATCGAATGCTATGTCCGCGTATCCCGAGGCGGAAAATCCTTCCATCGGGGGTTTTCTGAATCGCCAGATGATCTCGCCCCCCAGTGGATCCACGGCCAGCACTGTGTTGTCCGCGTTAGCGAAGTACAGAGTATCCTCATGAATGGAGATGGTTCGCTGAATCTCCGAGCCGGTGTTGACGGACCACAGCTTGCGGCCGGATCGGGCGTGGAGGGCGTACATATTTCCGTCGTCGGCTCCGAAGTATACCCTCTTGCGTTCTGAATCGTAGAGCGGAGTGGATCCGACGGGATCCATGAGCCCGAAGCGCCATACGGTGTCTCCACTGGCCAGGTCCAGGCAGTAGAGACCGCCTGTGGCGGCGCCCACGAAGGCGCGCTGCTTGTCGGTATCGAAACCCGCAGAAGTTGTTTCGATGGGGTTGAACCGATCGTTCTCCTCCACCATCTCCGGGATCTGGAAGTTGGGATAATTCGGCGCCAGGTGCTTGACCCACCTCAGGTGAAGAACATAACGCCCCGCGTTGGAGGTCCAGTCGGGATCGACGAACGGCATGCCGCCGCACGCCCACTGGGTGAGCGCAACGAGAATGGCGACAAGCAGAGCGGGGCCGCGTTTCACTGGAGACCGCCTCCTGACGCCGCCTGTGCACGCATGAGTTGTTGGAGCATTGCCGGGTCGAAATCTCCAAAGCCGCCGCCGGGGATGCTTGGGATGTCTGCTTTTGGGTTGATCTGGAGGAGTCGTTCCCTGGCCTCGATGAAGAGATAGTCCAGCCTGTCGAACCGGCCGTCGTCCTTGAAGGCCGAGATCACTTCCTGGTACATCGCCCCGGCTCTGTTCTTGTCACCCATCTGCTCCGAGATACGTCCGAGGTGGTACTTGCCCATCAGGGAGATCCGACCCTGATCCGACTCGCTCATTTCCTTGAAGCTCTTGCGCGCCTCCTCGAGCTTGCCGGCGCCCTCGAGCGCCAGGCCGAGACCCTCGAGCGCGTTCGATCGCAGCCATTCCGTATCGGGGTCCGTGGCTGCAAGGAACTCCTCGTATGCCTCGATGGCCTTGTCGTAATATCCCAGATCGAAATTTGCGCCCGCTTCGCCCAGCTTCGCGATCAGTCCGATGGGAGAACCGGATTGCTGTTTGGAGGTTTCCCCGAAGAGCTTGAGGGACTCGGTGGCGCGCGCCTCCCTGGTATTGAAAGACAGCTCGTCGTCATCATCGACCTCGGCCGGGACATCTTGACCCTCCGGCGCTTTCACGACCGGCGCCATGGATGCCTCCAGACCCTTATCGATGGAAGCCGATGCCTCGGCGGCCGACGCCTCGCGTACATTATTGACGATGATTCCGACTATCGCCGCAACCAGCGCCACCGCCAGGAGCGCGCCGATCTGCTTTCGCCGGTCCACCGCCCAGTCGAGAAAGGACATGGATTTCGCGACGAATTCGTCTTTTGATGGATCGAGGTCGTCTTTTTTACTCTTTTTGGAAGCGATCTTCTTGAGTGCCACTTGGGAACCTTACCCTTTGTCAAAGTACTTTCATTGAATGCGTCATGCATGACACGACGGTGGAGGACTATATTCCGGGGTGGAAACAGGTGTCAATGGTAAGTGGAAGGTCCGATCCGCGATCCGAGGTGACAGGCAGCGAGGGAGAAGTGCTTTTAGTCCCTTCATCCCGAATTTGGGATAACATTTGGATGAATGTTTGACCTTGTTGCGACTGGTTGCAACAATCGATGCACGCTTTCGATAGCTGTCTTG
>JAUVAN010000449.1 GCA_030591725.1 Deltaproteobacteria bacterium | reverse complement strand
TCGCCTGATCGAAGGAGGCGGTGCCGTTCTCGAACGCGTACAGCATCTCCACCGACCGGTCCTCGCAGAGCAGTTGCATATCGCCCCGGCATTCCTTCTCGGTGGTCGAGATCTCGATCCCGAGCACGTCCTCGATCTGGAGGCCGGTGCAGCACTGGAACATATTGTGACACATCACCTCAGCGATCTCCTCGCAGATGTTCTCCTGCGTGACGTTCACCGCCACCACCTTGGACTCGTCGGAGCAACCGCCGATCGACAGCGCCATCACCAATGCAAGCAGCATCGCGATCGAATTTATAGACACGGATTTCTTTGGCATCTTCGTCTCCTCTCATTAAGTCACTGATTTATTGATGCTATCATTATTTGACGTCGGCTGTCGGGCAGAAGTGTCACATCATCGTATATTGATGATAAATGGCGGGGAAGGAGGGACCGGGATGGGGTTATTTCCTTCCGCACTCCGTGGCGCGGCCGGAGATGGTCTCGATGGCGTGGGGAAGGATCGGGGCGAGGAACCCGATGGACTCGGTCACGGCCCTGGGGCTCCCGGGGAGGTTGACGATCAGGGTGCCGTTTCTGATGCCGGCGATCCCCCGAGAGAGGGCCGCGTGGGGAGTGATCTCCAGGCTCTTCTGACGCAGGAGTTGCCCGATGCCCGGAACCGCACGTTCAACCACCTCCAGGGTGGCCTCGGGGGTCACGTCCCTCGGCGCCAGCCCGGTGCCTCCACAAGTGAGGACGAGCAACACGTCGTCTCGATCGCACCAGTCGATCATCTCGTTCGCGAGGGAATCAACCTCATCGGGCACCACGGAAATTTTGACGGTCCCTATGCCCAGCGCCTCGAGCGCCTCTACCGCGGCGGGCCCCGTGAGGTCCTCCCGTCGCCCGTCAGATCGGGAATCGCTGGCAACTATCACGGCTGCTATCTTCTCCATCTTCTAAGAATCCTCCCTCGCGTAGTCGCCGCTCTTGCCGCCGCTCTTGGCCTCCAGGCGAACTCCCTCGATTACCATGCTCTTGTCCAGGGCCTTGCACATATCGTAGACGGTCAACGCCGCCACGGACACCGCAGTGAGCGCCTCCATCTCGGCCCCGGTCTTGCCCGTAACCGTTATGCTCGATTCGAGATCCACCCCGTCTTTCGTCATGGTGGCGGTTACATCCACGTGTTCCAGAGCGAGAGGATGACAAAGGGGGATGGTATCGGAGGTGCGTTTTGCAGCCATGATTCCGGCGATCCTGGCGATCTCCAGGGGATCTCCCTTGGGATTCTCCAGGTCACGCAGGGCGGCGGCTGTCTGCGGTTTCATGGTCACCCGGGCCGACGCGCGAGCCACGCGCCTGGTCACTTCCTTGGCGGAGACATCAACCATCTTCGCCTCGCCGCTCTCGCCCACATGGGTCAGTTTTTTCATGATTCAAATCCCAAATT
The DNA here is from genome assembly GCA_030591725.1 of Deltaproteobacteria bacterium. Taxonomy (GTDB): domain Bacteria; phylum Myxococcota_A; class Polyangia; order JAAYKL01; family JAAYKL01; genus JAUVAN01. Next base: position 1,260 of record JAUVAN010000449.1, on the reverse strand, counting down.
TCCGGCGGTTCAACCGCCAACCTTCCACATCTCAGCGGGCGCATTCCACGGAGCCGCAGCCGGCTTCATCTGAATGGCCTTTCTCACCGCATCGCGCACGTCTTCATCGGTGTGCTCCCTTCTCAGTATCTCACGGATATCCACGCTCTGCTCCGAGGCCAGGCAAACGCGAAGCCGGCCGTCCGGCTGTAACCTGAGCTTGTTGCAGCTCGCGCAAAAGGAGTGGGTCATGGGTGAGATGAAGCCGATCTTGACCCCGTCACAGAGGTATCTTCGCACATGCGGATGCTCGGGGCTCGTGTCGACGGGTTCCATTGAGTGATCCCTGGAGAGCTGCTCGATGGCCTCATCCTGTGAAAACAGGGGTTCCTTCCTGTCGAATCCCATGCGCTCGATGAACCGCAGACCAACCTCGTGTTCCCGGGCGAAAGCCACGAATTCAAAAAGGTTATCCGTGTTGATTCCGCGCAGAAGCACCGCGTTGATCTTGATGGGGAATCCCAGGGAAACAGCTCGGTCCATCCCCTCGATAACTCTGTGGAGCTCGCTGCCACGGGTGATCTCCTCGTAGGTTTTGGTGTCGATACTGTCCAGGGAGAGGTTTATTCGCTGGAGACCGGCGACTCTCAGCGGCTCCGCCATTTCCAGCAGTCGCACACCGTTCGTCGTCATGGCCACGGTCTTGATGCCTGGAATGGAGGCGATAGAATACACCAGGCCCACCACCCCGCGCTTGACGAGCGGCTCGCCGCCGGTGATTCTCACCTTGTTTATCCCCAGGGAGGCAGCGGCGCGCACTACCTCGAGGTTCTCCTCGTGGCGCATGACCTGGTCGTGGGGGAGCTTGTTGGTGATGCCGTCCGGCATGCAATAGAAACAGCGCAGGTTGCAGAGATCCGTTATCGACAGGCGCAGATAGTTGATGACACGACCGTGTCGATCGACGGTCGCCGGGGCGGCAGTGGGCCGCGTCACCATGAACGCTCCCAGACAACCACATGCACCATGCTGTCTCGCTCGATCATGGTTTCTCCCTTTGGAGCGACGATGAGGCAATTGCCCTTCTGAGCCGCGGGGAGATCCGCCGAGCCTCGATTGGCCACCGGAGTGACAGTGATCTCATTTCCCGAACTCAACGTCCCGTGTATGTACCAGGCGCGGTTTGCCTTCTTGCGAATGTCCTTCGTCAGCCTGGCGCGTACGGTAACGATGCCTGAGTTGTTTTGTCCCATCCGGACGCGGAGCGCGGTCTCCACCAGG
>JAUVAN010000089.1 GCA_030591725.1 Deltaproteobacteria bacterium | reverse complement strand
GATTTTCCGCGAACCATGGAAACAATCACCATCGCAGCCCCGGCGGCGAGGGCCGCCGAACCAACCCCGATCATCACATCGGAGGCGACGGAGAGCCGTCTCAACTTATCCACATCGTTGTGACGATTCGGAGCGCAATCCAGATCGGGGCAGGCATCTTCCAGTTCCCCGTCCAGCTTCATGGCCATCCCCCCCGTCACCGCGCTGGCACCCAGGACTGCGCCTCCGACGCCAACGAGAATCCATCCGCCAATTTTCAACTTGTCGGGGGTCTTCGGTGTATCGGTCGGCACACCGGCGGCTTCTTCCTTATCAGCTTGCGACTGATCGTTCGGAGGGAGTTCTGACTCCTGCGAAGCCAATGCATCCACCTTGATGGAACGACCACTCCCCACACGAACCTCCCGCTCCAGGATGATCTCGCCGTCCTGCTCGATCTTGATCATGTTGAGTTTACCCGCCGGCACGGGCATGGACCCTGGTAACGGCGCCGTCCCCCTGCGCCGCCCGTTCACGAAGATCGCCGCTCCGTCAGGCGCCTTGACACTGACCTCCCCCACGATTCCCCTCAACCGGGAAATTTCTTCGGTCAATTCCGATCGCCGTGGCTCCCCGATATCGTCTCCACCTTCGGAAAGGTATTCCTCGAACGCCTGGAGAGCCAACCCGTGGCGCTTGGCGGATGCCTCGCTCTGTCCAATGTTGTAGAGCAGCTTCCAGTTGGGGTTGAGGGTGTTTGCCTTGCGGAACCTCAGCGCAGCCTCTTCGAACTGACCCTTGTGGAACAGAGCCGTTCCTTCCCTGAAAGCGGCCTTGGCGGCCGAGAGGTCATCGCCCCTTGAAGCCGGACACATGGAAAAGACAACAACTGCAATAACTGAAAATACAGCGATTCTCATTTGCTCTCCTTCACTCATATTGCCTCTCTAAAGGGCATTATATCGCAAGATGAGGTTGGCGACAGCTGAATTTTCGGCTCGGTTCAGCAATTGCGGGAGTTTAATCTCGGGTTTACGGCCCGTGAGCGAAGACGCGAAATCTGCTGCCCGGCGGCGCTTCCATACCGACTGCAAACGCCCTTGCAGCCAGACGGTGTATTTTGACTGAAGATTTCCCCTGGGCGATCCCGTCCATTATGCCGCCGATGGTCCAGGCCCCCGGATAGGCGAGATCTTTGTTGAGCATGAGAATATAGACATTCGGACGGGTAACGGCCGGCCGGATGAATTGATTGCCGACACAGGCAAACGCAAACGTGGCCTTTTGAACAGTTGACTTCCCCCGGGTCTCATCAAAGAGCGGCGCGGCGGCGTCTCCGTACACATCCAGAAAGTAGTTGTGACCCAGGTAGCCGACAACGTGACCTTTGCCTCCGTACCCTATTGTCGAGCCGTCCTTCAGATTCAACGTCTGCACGTCGTCGTGATTCACGGCGTGAAGGTAGTCGACCATGGCGCGTTCAATTTTTGAACCCCGGTACGCCAGCCCGACGATGTATGCGTCGAAGCGGTCGGTAACACCCCGGGATGCGAGTTCACCTCCCGGACGAAAGGTCTTCTTCCATACCGCAGTGACCATGATGGTTGCATCGGGGTTTTCGACCTTGAACACTCGCTTCCAGCCGTTTTTCTTCGCCCATCCTGAAATCCCGCCGCTCGTCGCCCAGTAGAGGTTGTTCGCTGGATCATCACCACGACAGATCTTCTTGTTTTTGACAGGGACAATCCCCTGGCTGTCGTTGTCGCACAGTGCGACATAGGCAGTGGTTATCATCGGTTTGTTATTGAGAAGATCTTCTGCCAGACGATCATAGAAGTTCGTCAGATCAGGTGCGCTGTCGTCCTTTGCGAGTGCGACAAACGACACCAGAAGCGCTATCAGAAACAATAATGAAATGATCGCCGGCCGCATTTTCGTTTGCCCTTCTTCTTTCTTGGACAGACGATCGGGTGGGAAGTTTCAATTGAATGTTAAAATTCAGATCAGGGATTCGAGGGTGACGGAGAGGCCGTTTGCAACCTTGATAACGGTTGCGAGATTGGGCAGGCCGACGCCCTTTTCCAGCCTGGCGATGTTGGGGCGGTGAATACCGGTGGCCTGCGCGAGATCGTGCTGGGTGAGGCCCAATCTTTCGCGATGGGCACGGATCCTGGAGCCCATGGTCAGAGCCAGGTGGGCCGGATCGACAGTGGGCGCCGTCTCCACATCCTCGTCCTTCTGGGCGCTCCTGAAGAACCCAACAGCCGGAACGAGCTCCACCGGACTCGCTTCCAGAAGTTCGTCGAGAACCTCCTGGCACCCCCTCATGGTGTGCACGAGTGCCCTGCTCCGCTTCAGGCTTTCCGAAACCGGATTGGTCATCTTCGCCCCCGGTCGTCGTATCGTCTGGTCGAGCGTGCCGGCGGCAACGGTGGTGGTGCCACAGCCTTTGCAGGCCCGTCGGTGTGAGCGTCGTCGAGCTGATCCCGCAACCATGCCACCTCGTCGGCCAGCTGCGCGTTTGATCTCTTGAGCAGGGCGTAGCGATCCTTGAGCAGTTCGTGCTTGAACCTGGTTTCCTCGAAGGCGCGCTTCAGATGATCTACGCAGATCCCCCAACGGGATACCCTCATCTGAGCGCCGCCGTCCTCGCGCAGGGAGGACAGGCGATCGATCGCCAGATCCAGAGATCGCAGACCCAGGGGATCCCCCTTGCCGGGGCCGGCCTTCTTGGATGTATCATTAGTCATAGCACGGCAGTATCTTATTTGATACAAAGCGTCAATATCCGGCAAGGTTGGAGAAAAACGTCGACCATGCTGTCTGGCTTTTATTTAAAAGGGTTCTCTATGGTCAGCCCTTCGATCTTCTGCCCATTTTGAAGATCTTCCGAATAGAGTATCTTGCAGTTTGCTTCGAGGGCGGCGGCAATTATCAATGAATCGTAAAAGGAATACCTCAATCGATCCGCCAAAGTGATTGCACGACGATAGAGCGCAGAACTGGGAAATATATCACAGAGCGGCGAGAGTACCCTGTCCAGGTATTCGAGTTGATCACGAGCGCCGAGCGGTTTGTCAAACTTCCTGCTCGATACGTTCAAGAACTCCTGCACGACCTGGTAGCTAATCAGTCCTCGACCACTGTCGAGGGCGGTCTGAAGCAATTCCATGGCGCGCCTCTTCTTTTCGGGTGATCGAAGATCGAAAGTGTAGACAATTATATTGGTGTCGATGAAGAATTTAGCGCTCATTCATTTCCTCGCGACTGAACGAGTGCCCTGCTTGCGCGTACGAGAGATCCTTCATCAGGTCCGAGTACCCCGAAGCAACTGCACGTCTTCCAGCATAGCGCTCCAACCACTGTCTGAACACTGCATTCAACGTGGTTTTTTCCCGCCTTGCTCTCTGTCTTGATTTTTCAATGAGGTTTGTGTCAGCACTCAACGTGATGTTTTTCATTGTCCAGCCTCCCCAACAAATGAGTACGCTGTTATTGTGCACACTAAAACAGTGTACACAATAATAGTGTAACCAATCCGCTCGACATGTCAATAAGGAATAGAATTCTTACACTAAAAACGGTTGTTTACAAAATCCACCAGGTCTGGACCAACCGAATCTATAATGATATCCGCCCCCGCTTTCGTGAGAACCGAATCGGTGTTGTGACGATAGGGAATGCCCACGCAGATGGCGCCGATCTCGTGTGCGGCGAGAATATCCCGGGGGGTGTCCCCGACGATAATCACAGGAAGATTTCCGCCGGGATCGCAACGCCTCGCGCCGATCCGCAGGAGGTCCGCCCGGGTTTCCCCGTCGTCCCCGTAGCCACCGAGTTCCAGATCGAACAGATGTTCGATACCCGCGCTCTTGAGCTTGGTACACGCGCCGGGTGGCACATTGCCCGTCCCGATACCGACGATGGCGCCGATCTCGTTCAGTCGTGGAACCGCCATGTGGGGATCACCCAGGGCGGTGTATCCTATATCGACAACGAAGCTGGCGAGACCCTCCACATATGTATCCACAAGCTCCTTGACCAGGTCCTCGCGAGGCGGATCGATCCCCGCGAGAACCAGAAGCTGGCGGGCTATTTGTACGTCCGTCCGACCGGCGAACGTGGATGGATCGCCCAGTCTGAATCGCCTGCCTATCTCCATGTCCGTCAGGCCGGCAAATTCACCGGGATTTCCGAATAAATCGCTTTTCGTTACCAGGTAGGCAGCCCTGTTCATGGCCAGAAGTCCGGCGCTCGGCCCGTTGTCGGGCCCGGTAACCAGGGTTCCGTCGATGTCCAGCAGCACCACGCATGTTGGCGAAGAAGAGATCATGAACGTGTCGATCTGTACGCATCCCAGGTAGGTTCCATCGCCGCCGAGATGGAGTCTTCGAGGAGCTTGACGTCCGAGGGTTCCCATTTGTCCGGGTCCTGTCTCACGAAAGTGGTCAGATCCCGTCGGTTGTCACAACGCCCGGTGGGGATGACGAAAGTCTCTCCGTGTGCCTCGACCTTCACCGAGTCCGCGACACCGCTTCGCGAGAGGAGATATTCGATGTCGTCGCAGCCGTAGTCATTGAGCATCACGTGCTGCGGCACGCCGTGAAACAGGATGGAGCCGTCCGCGTCGGGAGCGGCGCGTTCCAGATTCTTGGCCCGGGATTGCTCGGGCGTCACCCAGATGTAGAGGATGGCGGATCTCGAGAGAATATCCGCTGAGAGTTCGGCCAGCGAATAGGCGTATCCGTAGCATTTGGGAAGAGGCATCGACGAGTCCTTTGGGCCACCGCGGGCGAACTCTATGACGATGGTCTTCCCTTCAAGGCTCGTCGGAACGTTTGAGTTCCACCCGGATATCAGATCGTCCACTTCCTTGACGAGGCCGTTCAGCAGAATTTCCGTATCGGAATTCTCCATGGAGGAAAACGGTTCGTTCGCGCCTACTGCCTCCCTTGCGCGGTCGAACCGATCCAGCATCCAGCGGACGGGTTTGTCGGGATTACGGTGTCTAAGCGCCCTGATATCGGTGTAGTCCTCATTGATGAGGGAGATCAGGGTTCCCCAGTCGGCGGTATCGGCGAAACCGCGATCTCGAGTCTCGAAGAAGACCCGGGGTCTGCCCGCGTCTTCCAGGAGTTCGTCCACGCGCCTCATGATGTGGACGTAGGGGTAGTCGTCGAGTTGTACAGTTTTCCCCATGTGGAAAAGCTCGCGGCATGTGTTCTCGGTCTGATGTTCCAGATACCTGCGAATCTCCGACTTGCCGCTCGCGGGCAGCGCCAGAAGAAGAACCGTGTCAAAAACGTCGTTCATTCTATCCCCTGTTGGTGATCAGTGACCGCCACCCTGCGCGGCGGGTTTTGCGTTCCATATTCTCGTGAGCAACACGAAACCTATCACAGCGAACGGTATCAGAAACAACGGCCAGTAAACCCAGTTCCGGGCGGTGATGAAGCCCAGGCTGATGGACTGGATCGCAGTGCCGAGGTAGACGAATCCGTCGATGATGCCCACGGCGGTGGCGGCGCCACGTCTCCCGCCGAAGTCCATGGTGGCGGTTCCCGAGAGGAGCCCGTGGGTGCCGATGACGCACAGGCTCAAAAAGAAGACGATAACACCCATCCATAACGGCGAAATGGGGAGCACCGGCCTGCCGGCGATTCTTCGCTGGTCGCCGGCCTTTTGTTTCGTCTTGGGATCCGGGAGATCAAGGGAGATCTTCACCCCGTCGCGCAGGAGAACGGCAGGGATAGTTCCGTTGGAGGTTTTCGATTTCGCTTTTTGCTCGTTCACGTCTGCAGTCGTGCACATGCAGGTGTCTGCGTCCCACACGGAGTCCAGGCAATGCGCCGGCCAGCATACGGCGGCTGCCCGCACATCCTCCCATCCCTCGATCTTCTCCCCCGCCAGCTCGACGATGCGATCTCCCGCTTTGAGGCCCGAGTCTTCGCTCGCCCATTCGACCTCGTTGCCCGGACGGGCCATCAGGAAGACCATCGCAATGCAGCAGGCGAGAAGGACGGCATAGAGACCTGCGGCGGCGGGGGCCCTTCTGCTCTGGAAGAACAGGTCGGAGACCCACCCGGCAACGTTGCCGCCGATGACTCCCGCGACGAATAGCAGACCGCCCCATCCCGCCTGCACGAACGGGGCAAGGAATGCGAGCGCGCCCAGGATTATAAGCACGGCGCGACCCTTGCCCTTGCGGATGGCGGCCAGCACCCCGGAAACCAGGGCCACCCCGAAACAGACGGCGATAATCCACCAGTGCTCCCAGTTTCCGTTGACCAGCATGTGTTCGTTGGGCAGCACCCAGACTTCCCTGGCGTAGATGGGGAACCAGTGCATTACCCCGTTTCGCAGAACTCCGGTGCACAGCTCGATGATCGCCACGGTCATGATGATGGGGTTGGTCAGTATGCGCTTGAAGAGATCCATCACCTTGTAGGGTGCGCTGGAATCGTCTCCGGAGGATGCGTCGCCGGTGTCGAAGTCCGCATGACCGGCGCAAGAGGGGTTATCGCGAAGCAAGAAGAACTCGATGACGAAAAACACTGCGAGCAGGGCTGCCGGAACGACAAACACCAGCCACTCCATGTGCACGCCGGGGCGAATATCAGCGGCAAGATCGAGGATCCAGCCGTTAACCGTAAAGGCCAGGAAGATGCCCGAGGAGATCATGGTGCCGAAGATTCCCGAGAAACCGCCGCGCTCCCGCACGTGGAACCAGTGGGCGTTTACCTTGACTATGGAAACCGCGCCGTAGGACTGAAAGTACATGTTGATACTGTACAGAATGCTGAAAATCAGCCTCAACGGGGCATTGGACGGATCGCCCGAGCCGATCAAGTGCAGAAGGTAAAGTCCCATCCCCAGGTTTGCCATGGCCGATCCGGCAGAGGAGATGAGGATGCCTTTTCGTCCGCCGATTCGATCTATGAGCGGGCCGTTTATCAGAAATGAGAGCGCATAGGTCACGGTTCCAGCGCCGAAGATGATCCCGAAGTCCTCCTTGGTCATCAGGTCGCCCAGAGAGGTCTTCGCCACGGTGAGGTTGTATCTTCCCATGTAGAGCAGGGCGTAGGTGAGCCCCATGGGAAACCAGTTGATGAACCGTCTCGTCCTGAACCCGAATGAATGGTTGAACTTCAAGTCGCTCATGAATAGTTCTCCTGCCGGCATTCTATTAGCAGTGATTTGCGGTTTCGTGATAGAAAAAGCGTCATCATGATCACATCAACGGAAACACAAGGCAGGCCCGGATTCCCGAAGATCTGGTGGGTGGCCATACGCCCGTTCGCCCTGCCCGCGTCCACCATGCCGGTGATATTCGGCACTGTGCTCGCGGTGACCATCGGCGAGGCCGGATTCGATCTTTTCAATTTCATCTGTGCGCTGTTCGGTATGGCCGCGCTTCACACGGGAGCGAATCTTCTCAACGACGTGTTCGATTACAAGAAGGAATTGGATGCGCGCGTAAACCCCGTGAGTGGTGCGATAGTGAGGGGCTGGATATCAACCCGGCAGGCAACAGTGGCCGCAGCGCTGTTCTTCGCCGTGGGCATCGCCCTCGGGATCCGGCTTGTCGACGTCGTCGGCATGCCGATCCTCTGGCTCGGTGTCGTCGGGGTGGGTATCGGGTTGCTGTACTCCCTTGGTTCGGTGGGGCTCAAGTACCACGCGCTGGGTGATCCAGCCGTGTTCCTCAATTTCGGCATTCTCGGATCATTGGGAGCCTGGACGGTGCAGACCGGGTCCCACTCATTTATTCCCGCTGTGTGGGCCATACCCATGTCGTTGCTGGTCATGGGGATTCTTCACGCGAACAACTGGCGCGACATCAAGAGCGACTCGGACGGGGGAATCCGCACGGCGGCAAATCTCATGGGCGATCGCGCGTCACAGATCTACTACGGTGTTCTGATCTTCGGGCCGTTCGCGGCGGTGCTGGCATTAGTGGGCGCCTCGTGGCTTCTGGAGCTGGGGCCCCGGATGCCGTTGACGTTCCTGATCACTCTGGCGGCTCTGCCGCTGGCGTTCGGTCTCATGAAGAAAGGACGCGCACGCCACAACGCCGCGAATCCGTTGGATTTTCTCGCCCTCGACGGGGCGACGGCCCAGCTCAATCTGGTTTTTGGCCTGTTGTGCACCGGCGCGCTGGGGTTGCATGTGCTGGTGGGTCAGTTGTGTTCATGAGCCTACATCTACATAGTTCCTCGCGGAACACCCCATGCTTCAGGGCCAATACCTCCAAATACACCCCTGTTAATACAACCTTTTTCTTGACAGACACCTCCTGACATACGACCATTTGCGTGTATGTTTTGGGGAAATTAGTGAACCGAGATTTGATGAGGTGTCGCAGATGCATCGATTGGCAATGGCAGATCTGGAAGCGTGGCGCGTGTCTGACGACCACAAGCCGTTGGTGCTCCGCGGAGCGAGACAGGTGGGAAAGAGTTATCTGGCGCGAAAGCTAGGTACGAAGTTCGAAAATCTTGCAGAGGTCGACTTCGAGTTGCGCCCGGAACTCGGTTCTTTGTTCGATAAGGCACTGGATCCAGACGTCATTATCAAGAAGCTCTCGGTGGCGTTGAATTGCCAGATCGTTTCCGGGAAAACGCTGTTGTTTTTGGATGAAATACAGATTTGCCCGCGAGCGCTCACTGCGCTCAGGTACTTTTATGAGAAGATGCCCGGTTTACACGTGATTGCCGCAGGCTCGTTGATCGACTTCGCTCTCGAGAATATCGGTATCCCCGTGGGGCGCGTGACGAACCTCTATCTCTATCCGATATCGTTTCTCGAGTTTTTGTTGGCGACGGAAAACGAGCGATTGGTTTCGTACGTTGACGAACACTCCCTTGAGGAACCGCTGGAGGAGCCTTTTCACAACAAGCTGACAGCACTTCTCGGCGAGTACTTGGCGGTTGGAGGAATGCCCGAGGCAGTCTCCAAATGGCTGGACGCCGGCGATATGGGCGCGGTCGGTCGGATACTCGGTGACCTGGCAGATACCTACCGACAGGATTTCTCGAAATATGCCGGGAGGGGACAGATAAAGTATGTTGAAAAGGTGTTTGCAGCCGTTCCGCGGCTTGTGGGTAAGAAGTTCTTGTTCACTTCGGTAGATCCCTCGCTCAGGGCGCGGGAGCTGAGACCTGCGCTCGAGATGTTGGCCAGGGCCGGTGTTGTGCATATCGTGACGCACACCTCGGCAAACGGCATTCCACTCGGTGCAGAGGTGAACCCTCTTTTGTTCAAGACGATTTTCCTCGATGTTGCGTTGGCCCAAGCCCTTCTTGGATTGGATACGAGAAATTGGATTTTAAATCCAAAAGGGGAGCTTTCGAACCGTGGAGCGATGGCGGAGTCCTTTGTGGGCCAGGAGATCATGGCGTACAGCAGTTCTAGAAAGCGAGCAGAGTTATTCTACTGGGCTCGCGAAAAGAAGGGCAGCCAGGCCGAAGTGGACTATGTCTTTGCTCAGGGGGGCGAGGTTGTTCCTGTCGAAGTAAAGGCGGGGAAAAGCGGTACCCTGAAGAGCCTGAAATATTTTTTATCCGCCAAGGATGGTTCGAACACCGGGTTTCATTTTTCACTACGAAATTTCGCTCATAGCAGGAACATTAGGAGCATTCCGCTTTACGCCGTCTGGCGTGTCGCAAGATCCCTATGAATGTGGGACGGAACTGCAGATCCTGGAGTTACGGTTCGTGATACGGTGAGTACCATGAATCGGCCGAGGCAGTTTTTGTTCAAACCCGGCTGGAATGCGATCTTCGTGGTGTTGGGTGTAATCGGTGTTGTGATTATTGCTGCGCTCGATCCGGCGTTTCGTTCACATCGATGGATATCGATGGTCGCCACAATCGGATTGGTGGCCCTTGCGCAACTGCTGATATTGCCGAATGCGCAGCGGCGGTTGGGATTCTTGCTGGTCGCCCTGCCGGGGATTTTATACTTCCCGGCCACGACAATCTTGATGGCCCGGGGGCGCAGTACCCACCTCATGGATGTGGCAGTCCTTTGTGTCATTGTTCTCGCGGGGCTCGGGTTGCGGCCGAACATGCGTTTTCTTGTGTGGATGACATTGTGTGTATCGTTGTTCATTTCTCCCGGCATTATTCGATTTTTGCCTCAAAGCCCGACGCTGGCCGGCATCGAGGAGCCCAAGGTAGGCGCCGACCTGGAGATCGCGTGGAACATCGACGGGATGACCGCCGCGCTGGTTCCCCCGCTGGATCCTCCTGTGGCGTACATCAACGACGTCGTGATCCGTCAAACCGTGGAGCAACGATGGGAAAGGGCGAACTCCGAGCGTATCGAGGCGAGTTCAGCTGCCAGTGGCGAGGAGAAAGCGGCGAAGGAGGCGCTGGAATCAGGAGACCGGAACGGGGCCCTGGCCAGGGCGAGGTTGGCCTTGCGCATAGATCCCGAGGCGGGGTTCGCACGCGCCGTTGTGGCGGGAACGTTGCTCCGCCGTGGTATTTACCGAATGCGCACGGGCGCGCATGACGAAGCCAGGCAAGATCTCGTCGAGGCTCTTGAGTTTCTTGACGAGCGTGGCGATCGAGCCCGCGCATTTCTTGCCCTGGGAAAAACCCTCCTGTCGATGGGCAAAGAAAAAGAATCGTTCGAAACCTTTCGATCCGTGATAAGGGAAGCGCCGGAGCATCCGGCTGGAAAAATGGCCATCGCGGAACTTGAGGGGAGTGAGGAACCAAAAATCCGATGAAGTCCAAGTCCACAAGTCGTCCGCCGCTGCCGGGTAGCAGTGAACCGGCAAAGGGCCCGTTCGACACAATAGTCATCGGTTCGGGCATCAGCGGGCTTGCTACGGCGGCGGTCCTCTCCGGGCACGGCGACCGGGTTCTTGTGCTGGAGCAGCACTACCAGCCCGGAGGATTCACCCATGTGTTCAGGCGCAAGAACTTCGAGTGGGACGTGGGCATCCACTACATCGGCACCGTTCACGAAAAAGCGGACTGGTACCTGCAGCTGATGGCCCTCACCGAGGGGAACATCGAGTTCGAGCCGCTGGGCGACCCGGTGGACAAGATCCGCTTCCCCGGCATGGCGGTGGACATGCCCGGCGATTACGAGGCCTACAAATCCGTGCTGGCCGAGACATTCCCCGCCGAGAAAGACGGCATCAGCGCCTACCTGGACAAGATCCGCGATACCCGTACCCGGCTGCGGAACTACTTCTCCGCATCCGTGCCGCCCCGTCCCGTGACCCGCTTCGCCCGCTCGTTACTGGTACGCACGGCTCACGAAGCAGCTACCGTGACAACCGACACGATGATGGCCCGGTACATCAAGGACGAACATGTCAAGGACGTTCTGGATGCCCAGTGGGGCAACATCGGCATGCCCCGCCAACACTGCTCGTTCATGGCCCACGCGGCCATGCTGGGCTACTACCTGGAGTCGCCACCGTCTTATCCCGTGGGCGGCAGCTCGGTCTTCGCCCGCTACCTGGGCGAAACCATCGAGCGCAACGGGTCGGTCATTCGGGTCAAGGCCTCGGTGGAGAAGATACTGGTGGATGGAAATCGGGCCGTGGGCGTGCGTATGGCCGACGGCGAAGAGATCGCAGCCAATCGGGTCGTCTCCAGCGCCGGCGCCCTGAACACCTACACAAAGCTCCTGTCCGATCACCCCAAGATCCTTCCGATCGCGCAGCGGATCGAGCAATTGCCCCTGGCCTACGAGTACATGAACCTGTTCTTCGGCCTGGACGTGAGCATGAGCGAGTTTGGAGTCGGTCGGGAGAACTACTGGATCCACCGGGAGTGGAACACAAACGCGGACCCGTTCTGGGACGTGGAGCATCCGGAAGAAAAAGGCGCTCCCAAGATCATCTTCCTGAACTCGTCGAGCCAGCGGGACCCGGAGTTTGGGCAACACGGCAACGTGGGGCACAACGGGCAGGTGATTTTCATACCGCAACAGGGGGGGTTCGAAAAGTGGCAGGGCAGTCGCTGGCGCAAGCGCACAGAAGACTACGAGGCCGCAAAGAATCGTATGGGAGACGCGCTGATAGCCGCCCTCGACCGCCATTTCCCTGGCATGGCCTCACACATCGTGCATCACGAGATCAGCACCAACCTGACGTACCAGCATTTTTCCGCCCATCCCAGAGGTGTGCCCTACGGCATCGCCCCCATCCCGCAGCGCTACCGTTCCCTCGACCTGCGGCCTCAGACGCCCATCAAGAACCTCTTCCTCTGCGGCCAGGACCTCATAATGCCCGGCGTCTCGGCAGCCTTCGGCTCCGCCATGATGTGCACCTCCCTGATCCTCCGCAGAAATATGGGAGCCAAGCTCAAAAAACAGGGCAAGGCCGTTCTGGGGTTGTAGGACCGTCGTCGGGGCAGATTCTCGTCCGCACTGAAATTGGAGAATTAAGAGTTGTGATAATTCGACCGTATCTGGTTACTGCGCCTATGCATAACGAGATGCTCTTTTTGAAATAGGCGTGAAAATTTCACCGCACAAATTGAATAAAACTAAAGCCTCCGACACGAATCGCACTCGTTGCAACAGAAGCTACATCTTGCCAGGGTACATCCCGTCCGGCTCCGATTGATATAAAACTTGTTTTGGGCTCCAAATTTCCAATATGTGCAAG
>JAUVAN010000477.1 GCA_030591725.1 Deltaproteobacteria bacterium | reverse complement strand
GATGCCGGGGCGCTCGTCCGCTCCATGGCGAAAACGCTCGGCGGTGGAGGCGGAGGGAATCGCACCTTCGCGCAAGGGGGCGGCCCACAGGTTGACAACATCGATCAGGCACTGACAGGCGCCATCGCCGCCGTCCGCTCCGCGCTCACCAAATAGCATCGTGAGGCTAACTCCTACAATCTCCCGATCTCTCAATTTCTCTGACGTGTGCGGCAAACAGCGATTCAGATGCTAGACTAACCGCTTGACGGCTATCTCAAAGGAAAAAGAGAGAATGGATCTTACAACCTATCTGGGCGCGGATGCTTTCTTGCAAGAGACCCAGGGGTGGCTCGAAGAGCGTGAGGCGGAGAACAACCTCATATTAGGCCTCTGCCTCAAGATGGCCCGATCATCCGAAGAGATCGAACCCGCACCCTACTTCGCCACGGTGAAGCAGAACGACGATCTCCTCGTCGCTGTAATCATGGCCCCACCGCATAAACTCATCGTCTACAGCGATGCAGACGCACGTGTGGAGACGTTCAAACTCCTCGCAGCGGATCTTCTCGCCAAGGGGCTACCTGTTCCTGGTGTCATCGGGAGAACTGCTGTCGTAAGCGCCTTTACCAAGGCTTGGGAAGAAGTTACGGGTGAAGTAACCATAGAAGGGATGCGGCAACGCATATACCACAGGCTGACCGAAGTGAACCAGTCCCAGATCCCTTCTGGCTCGGTCAGGGCAGCAACACAGGATGATCTGACACTCCTTGCGCAATGGATACTCGCCTTCCACCACGAGGCCGTGCCGAACGACCCTCTTTCCGATGTACAAGGCGCAACGAGGAGGCGGATCGCCAACAAAGAGATCTTCGTTTGGGAGAATGCAGGTCCGGTCTCCGTGGCGGCAAGGAGTCGCCCGACGACAAACGGAGTCAGCGTGAACTTGGTATACACCCCGCCCGAATATCGAGGGAGAGGGTATGCCACCGCGTGTGTAGCAAGCTTGAGCCGGCACCTTCTCGATTCCGGTTTTTCGTTCTGCACCCTCTTCGCCGATCTCGCAAATCCGACATCAAATCATGTCTACAAGAAGATCGGCTATCGACCCATCTGCGACTTTGCCGAGTGGCGCTTTGCCGCGACCGTGTAGAGGGTAAATTACAATGGGAAACGCTAACCCAGCTGGCTGAAAGTCGCTAAACTCTCTGAGCACATAGAATGGCTTCACCGCCAAGTAGAGAGGGCTTGAAGGAAGACGCCCGGACCTCTATCCTACATGAGTTTCAGATCCGGGGCAATAGCAACACTTTTTTCCAAGGGGCCATGTTTTACGCAAGGCGGGGTTGTCAATCCAATACGTATCTGTTATTTTATGAGACGATGAGGTGATGAGCGGTGTCAACAAAACGCATCCGAGATATTCCGGATATCGACCGACCGCGGGAAAGGCTGATCGCCAAAGGAGCGGCGGCCCTCTCGGACACGGAACTCCTTGCCATCCTCTTGGGAAGCGGCATCAAGGGGATCAGTGTCCTTGAGCTGGCCTCGCAGATTCTCGACTCGCTGGAGCAACGATTGGACCGGGCCGATGTCGACACACTACAAGGGGTCGAGGGAGTCGGACGAGCCAAAGCCTGTCAAATCGTGGCCGCGTTCGAACTGGCACGACGTCATCTCCTCCAAGAGAAGGACCCGATTCGCGAAGCGAAGGACGTCCTTCCGTTCGTTCAACAGATCCGCGACAAGCGCCAGGAGTACTTCGTCTGCCTGTCGCTCAATGGGGCAAACGAGGTGATCGAGAGCCGCGTGGTTACGGTGGGATTACTCGACTCCAATCAGGTGCACCCACGGGAGGTCTTCGCCGACCCGATCGCCGACCGAGCCGCCTCGGTCATCCTCGCCCACAACCACCCCTCAGGAACGCTCGAAGCGAGCCCTGAGGACCTCGCCCTGACAAAACGATTGGTAAAAGCGGGAGAGATCCTCGGGATCAAGGTCCTCGATCACCTTATCGTCACCAGGAAAGGCCACCTATCGCTCAAGCAGACAGGAAACATGTGAACAGCTTTGTCATGCGAAAACCGGAGAGACATGAAGGTTCAAGGACTCGGCAGGTCTTTGGTATGCAAATACCCTATTGACATCACCGGCGCGAGGGAGTATTGTTCTTTG
>JAUVAN010000159.1 GCA_030591725.1 Deltaproteobacteria bacterium | reverse complement strand
GGATCGTCCGGATCGTCGGCCCTCATCAGGGAGAGGTAGTTCGGTGTGACCGACATGGGAAAGCGATCCAGCACCCGATCCGCGAGATCCCGATCCACGCCGGGGGGATCCCAGGTCCTGACGGTGTTGGCCAGCTGCCAGCGCCAGTCGTTTTTCGTTTCCATCGTCGTCAATCTGCCCTTCATCGAAACCGGTTTCAAGGGTTGTTTTGCGGGAGCGTCTTGCACCCTGGTCCTCATGACTGTATAAGCACGCAAAATCTGGCGCTCCGAGAAACAATGGCGGCGCCTGGAGGAAGAAATGGCCAAAGCAGAAAAAATGAACAGGGGTGTGAGTTCCAAAGTCCAGCGTGGCGGCGGAACGGAGATCCATCTGCCCCCGGGGATCCACTCCATCGATAGCCACGGGAATATTTTCGCCTCCCTGCCGGAGATCGCCCGCGTGGCGCCCAAGTTTTTCACCTTCGAGCAGATCAAGACGGCATTCGAGGCCGGCAGTCTGAAAAACCTCTCCGGTGACGACATGAAGGCTCTCGAAGGTATGGTCGCCCGCAAGTAGAGAAACCACTGTGGACCGACGCCCCGCCGTGCTGCCGCTGCCGCTGCCGCAGATGACCACGGCAATTCGCAATGAGATCAAGAACCTGTACGAGGCGCTGGATGCGCAGCTCCAGAGTCTCGATCTGACCTGTCGCGCCTGCGGAGACTGTTGCGATCTCAACCGCTACGGACACGAGCTGTGGCTCAGCAACCTGGAACTCGCTTACCTTCTGGATTCCCTAAAACCCGTTTCACACTCGATGGACGGAGTCTGCCCGTACCAGCTAGAGGGAAAGTGCACCGCGAGGATCGGCCGCGCCGTAGGTTGTCGCGTGTTTCACTGCGATCTGGATGCTGCATCGATGGAGAGCATCACCGAAACATACCTGGAAGAGATGAAGAAAATCGCCACGGCCCATGGCCTTGATATTGAATACGGAGAGCTTGAGTCGAGCCTGTCGCGCTATATTGCCCAGCCGGGTTGAAATCCGTTGACCAGCCGGTAGGTATCGACCTGATTTTTACCGGGCCGCAGGATATCAATAACCGGCGAGGTCCTCACCCTGGTTTTCGATGACGTGAATTCAAGAGGATACCCAACGTATATCGTACCCACGGGAACATCGACCATATCCAGCCCGACCGCCCGGTGTCCCGCCATCCATGCGGAGCTATAGCGATCCCTCACGGCGACACATACGCCCGATCGGGTGTGGTACTCCCGATTCCTGGTAATGAAACAGGTGTGAACTCTTCTATTCGGCCCATCGTACAGCATGTTCGCCTCCCCGATGACTATGTAGGTCTATTTCCTACATCTCCACTATACGGCCCCACCCGGAGTGTGGTCAAAATTACTACCCTGTTTTTTTTCCCTTTGATTTCGCAGGAAAAGGAATCTCACTTGAATATTTGGTGTGAATCATGTCAAAAGTCAGTTGATATCAAACAGGAGGCCGTTATGAAGAATCTTATCTGGGGGTTCGCCCTGATTTTTGCCATGGCATTCGCCACCACGGCAAACGCTCAATACACCGAGGATACAGGGGGATCCTATGGAGATACCTCCGGTACGACGGATGACACCACGGGAGGCGATCAGGGTGGTTATTACGATCCGACTTACCAGGATCCCGGCTCCGGGTACGGCGCGCAGCCCCAGCCCCAGCCCCAGCCTCAACCCCAACCCCAACCGGCCGCAGTGACCGTGGGAGTATCCACCGATACCGCAGCGGATGGCGAGGATGACTTGAAGGGGTTCGAACTCGGAATCAACTGGGCGGGCGGCAGCAAGGTTGGCATCCAGCCCGGCGTCATGCTCGGCAAGGTCGGTATATACCTCTTCATGGGCATGAACATGCACCAGGATCACGCTGAAGCGTCCACCGATGACACCACGTTTGCAGCCTGGGACACTCCGAGCGGGGGCGCGGCCCACCATCCCGGCGAGGGAGATTACGACGAGGAAGTCATCATCGAAACCATGTCGTTCCATTACGATATCGGTATGGCCGCCCGTTTCTACCTGCTCGAAGAGCTGAAGGCCCAATCACCAAACCTCTATCTGGAGATCGGAGCGGGATGGCGCGACGCGTACTACAAACATGACATCGACTGGAACTACACCGGCGACGAGGATGCTTTCGAGGTTACTCACGGTGATGTAAACGCAGATGGAGACGTGGACGACGAAGACATCGAGGCTCTCGAGTACGACCGCAACAAGCTCTGGAACCGCATCGCCAAGGATCTCGACAAGGACGCACGGCAGAAGGCCCAGGGGATGTGGGCGCGCGTAGGTATCGGCGGCGAGTACGTCTTCGTCGGAGGTTTCGGCGTGGCGGGCGAGGTCGGTCTGGATCTGTTCTGGAACACACCGTGGGAGGAAAAAGCGGTGTTCGGTTACGATGACGATCCCGACGCGGATGAATTTGATTACGAATACGAAGACGTCAAGTACCACGGTTGGGCCATCGACTTCGGCCTCTACTGGAACCTGGCCCTGCGATATCACTTCTAGTTAGTTTCCCGTCCATCCACGACACATCCTGCCCGCCTCCGCCCGCGGTGTGAACACCGCGGCAACGATACCTGCCAATCTGGATCGGGCTTCCATGTCCATCGGCAAGCCCTGCGGGCTGATTCGGGCGCGAGGCCGCACGGCCTTGCGGCGCAGCCGCATCGTTGCCGCGTCGTTCACGGCGCGGTGCGAGGTCGATCGAGGGATTTTAAAGGCGAAGTGTAGCGAATACAGGATCAGCTATTTAGGCGGACGGGCGGGCGCTTCGTCAGCGGGCGGGCGGGCGCTTCGTCAGCGGGCGGGCGCGGGGACCCGCCCCTACTACTTTTCAAGTTTGATGCTGGAGGTCTGCACTTGCTCGCGGTTGATGCGCATCTCGACCGGCTGGTAATTCTTCTTGGAGAGAACCAGTTGTATCTCGTAGTGCCCGGTCTCCAGAATCAGGGGCTTGCAGGTCTTGCCCTTTCCGGGAATGTCCTTTTCTTTGGTTTTCGAATGAACAGTAAACGTTGTGGCGACACAACGCTTGACGGCCTTTCCGCGATAGGTGTGAAGAGTTATCTGGCCTGCGGGGAAGATCTCGTCCAGGGTCATCTTCTCGTCCTCAACCTCCACATTCTCCACAAGGTATTTGGGCTTGCCGAAAACCAGCGGCGTCTCGAACTCGATGCTGTAAATCCCCTGGTTCAACTCGATCTCCTCACCGAACTTGCCCTTCTTGATTATCTCGGCGCCCGAGCTGTCAAGGAGGCGATACGAACCTTCGGGATTCTTCTCGTTGATGACCTTGAGGTTGATGGTCAGCTTGGTCGGGCCGGTGTAAGCCTCGTCTACACTCTCACCATCTTCTTCGTCCTCTTCTTCCACCTCGACGTCGCCGACCAGGGCGGCGATGGGATCGTAGTCCTCGTCGTCAGCCGTCTGGGCAACAGGCTCGGCGCCGCCACAGGCAAAATTTGAAACGGCGAGGAAAAACGCCAGCAGGCAAACAAGAAATCCGCGGGTTTCTTTCATGGTTATTTTGTCCTTCCTTGTCGAGAGCCGGGCTTTCTTGCTCCAGGCTCCCCTGTTTGGGAAGTTCGATACTACCACAGGATTTAGTTGAAAGAAGCTCCTGATATCCTGCGGCTTTCGATTTGACTCGCCCTGATATAGAATGCGGTGGTTTTATAGAAAGAGGAGTTCATGGATCCGCACAAAGCCAGGCAAATTATCGAAACCTGGACCAGGGAGCAGTTTGGAAAACTCCTCGAGGTACGGGAGATAAATGTCATCCGACGCGCCGCAGGTCGCGTCTGGTCGGGGGAACTCTTCTGCACAATGAAGGAGGGAGAGATCCTGGTCGGCACCGTGGGCATTAACGAGCACGGCAAGCTGATCAAGACAATCAACGCGGATGACCTCGCGAACACCCTTGCGGAGATTCGACTCTCCGAGCATCAAGCCTCCACGACGGACACCGCTGCGGGCGAAGACGATTTCTCAGAGGCTTCCTGGGATGACGATTTCTCAGGGATCGGCCTGGACGAGGGCGGGGACGACGATCTGGACGGAGTGTTCGACACGCTGGATTCATCGGCCGTCCAGGATCAGGCAAACACCCTGATCGCATCGGGCGATCACGATAAACTGCTCCAGGCGCGGGAGCTCCTGCCCCAGCTGCTGTCCATCCCCCAGAACCGCGGTCGGGTCCTTCGACAGATGGGCGAGCTGGAGCTGTTGCTGGGCGAACTCGATCTGGGTGTCAACTACCTGGAAGCCGCTGCCCGGGAATTCGCGGACGTGGCCGCAGTGGATGACCTGGATCACGTGGCCGAGATCACACTTCGGGTGATCGGCGCGGAAAAATTCGAAACCAGCCCGGTGAAGCAGCTTCTAGAGCGGGCGCGCGCCAGGATGCGTCCTGTCGAGAAGATCAATCACGCCCCGCTCTTCGTGGGTATGGACGAGGAGATTCTGTTCCATCTCATTGGCGCCTCCAGCATAGTCAACATCGAACACGGGGAGAAACTGCTCGTGGAGGGAACTCCGGCCACACATGCATTCGTGGTCAGATCCGGCGTCCTGACCATTCGCATTGAGACGCAGGACGGCTCGGAGCGTGTGGTACGCAGCTGTTTCCCCGGAGACTTCATCGGCGAATCGAGCGTCCTCGAAAAGCCCGGCGCCACCTGCACGGCGACTGTCAAGGGAGAGTGCCTTACTAGCCTCTGGATGTTCGAGGGAGCGCGGCTGCGGGAACTCCTCGCAGAGTATCCGGAGATCGGCGTGCGTATCGATTCTGCGCGCACTCTCCACCGACTCGATTCGTTTCTGTCACAACACGAGGCCACCGAGACGCTCGATACGGCCGTGCGCGATCAACTCCTGAGCAGCATCAGCGGGATCAGCAGATACGAACCCGGGGAGGTTCTGAACAAGGCGGGCGAAGTTCCACAGGGGGTGTACCTGGTGGCGAGCGGGCTCGTGGAGTACCGGGTGGCGGATCGGCCACCCAGGGTATACCGGGTGGATTCGTTCGCTGGTCTGAGGGACACCTTGCACGAGCTTCCCCTCGAAGGTGAATTCGTCACCGCGACTGATTGCCTGCTGGTCCGGTTTGATCCGACAAGGCTCAAGGAAATTGCCGCCAATGCCAGCACGGCAGTAGTGGCGGTTTTGGAGAAGATGGAGTAGATTATCTGATCTGCCGATGACTCCCCCGACAAGGGGGATGGGAGGAAACCATGGCCTGGACCTGTTATTCATGTGGAGTAAAAAACCCCAAGACCGCCGACGTTTGTCAAAAATGCGGAGGGTCGGTCGCTGCTCCGGCGAGCTTCTACGTCCACTGGATCTTCGGAGGCGCGGTGTTCTTTCTCATCTTCTACATAGCCGGAACTTTTGCCGGCGGCGTCCTCATCGAGTCCGTTGCCGTCCCTGAGAGTTCGGCCATCCTCGCGGAGGTCAACGCCGCCAGAAAAGCCGACGTTCCCGAGTACAAGAGCCTCGAAACAGCCGAGCCGGAAGCGCTCACTGCGGCAAAGGCGGTTGCCACCGAAAAATCCAAGGCCAAGATGTCAGGGATACTCAAGGGAGTGCTCTACTGGTGCTTCCCGGTGGTGCTCTTCGTGCTTTGCGGCATCATCGTCGGTTTCGTCTCGGACGGAAAAACGATCCTGGAGCCAGGCATCGGATCCATCCTCGGACAGGCGGGGGGTATCGCCCTGCACGTGTATGTATTCGACTCGGATCTGACGTGGATGACCCTGGCCATCGGTGTCGTGCCGGGCTTCGGTCTCGCCGCGCTGGGCGCCTGGCTCGGAGAGATCATTCAGGATAGACGCGAGCGCGCAGGCGGAATCACTGCCTGAGCCCCGATAGCTCCCTTTGCATTCCATCCTCGACACCCGATGTCCCTCGGGGGTATTCTTGAGCTATACGAGCTTCTGGAGGTGAAATATGCGCTTGGGGCTTTTCCTTGTTGCCGCCGGCTCGGCGGCGCTTCTGCTGACAAACTGCGGCGGCGGTTCCACGATCCTTGCAACCACGCCAACGCCGGACGAGGCCTCATCCACCACGCGGATCGCCCCGCCGAACGAAAAACTGCCGATCCCGGATCTCTCCCTCGAATGGACTCCTGCGATGATCGGTGGAAAACAGGGCGAGATGCTCACCGCAGCGATCGCAGATCGCGGCGCCGTGATGATGGTGCTCGGACGCGGTCTTTCATGCGCCCAGTGGGAAGATCGCATTTTCCAGATGATCAAGGCGGCGTCAGAGAAGACATCGGTCGTTGCGCGCAAACGCGGCACCCTGGACAAGTTGCTGCTGGAGCGCGGTGAGATCCCCTATCGAAGAACCCTGGAAGCAAGCGGTGTCGATGTGCTGGGACGCCCGTATTACCTGCCCAAAGACCATATGCTGAACACTGAATGGCTCTCCCGGAAGAAGGCGCTCAAAGGTGCCGATGCTCTCATGACCGTGCGCGGGTTGAGCGTGGACGACAGGAAGCTCCGGGAGCTTCGCAAGCGACGTCGGGGCGGGTGCGACGAACTCGAGACCACCCTCGAAGGAGCGGCCAACGATGCCGTAACGTTCTTCGAACCCTTCATGAGCCGGACAAACGAGGAACTCCATGGGGCGTTCTCCAGGCATCTCGCAAAGGCCGTACCCTTCTGGCGGCGGGAAATATCGTCCGCGTCGAACCGCGTGGATCCAGGCGGGGAAGAGGCCGGCTGCCTGGCCGCCTACCGGAACTATCTCGATGAGTTCGCCCCTTGCATGGAGGGCTCCTGCGCCGTCTCTCCCCAATTGGGCATGGCGACAGACGGGGTGGTGATCGGCATGGACATGGCTCCACGAAACCTTGTCCCGGATCGATGCCCGTCCGGTCTCATGCGCAATTACGTCGGCGAGATGTCCGATCTGGCATCGCGAGCGATCGAGGAGGTCCTCCCGGGACTCGGCGATGACTGGACGACCGAGCTGCTCAGGTACAGCGCGCTGAAACGAATCGAGCGCGGAATGAAGGACTTCTGCGCTCCTTCACACCGCAGGATCTCAAAAAGCGATCTGACCTCGGCCAGGGAACAGCTGCGCGTGCTGGCGTCCGATCTCTCGGAAGCCACACCGAGCGGTGAGTGGATCTCCGCGTCGGGACGGGACAGGATTCCCAAAACCGGACCAGTGGAGATCCTGGCGCGAGTTCGAGCGAAAGGTAGCAACCCGGAAGAAGACGTGGCCCGGTTCGTCGCACGATTGCGGGATTTCAACCGATGCACGCAGGGCGAAGAGAGATTGCTCCAGGTCGCGCTCGTGGACGTGGGATCCTCCGAGGTTGTTTTCATGGGTATCTTTTTCGAGGAGCAACTCGTCTGCGAGGACATGCCGCCGGGAATGCCGTAGGTTTCAAGGAACCTCGCGATGGCGAAGATCCGGAATGCCCGCAGGAATAAATCCCGCGGAGGAGAGAAGGTGCAAAATCCCACTGTACAGGTTTCCCTTTTGTGGTGGGAACACATTTAGTCAAAGTGAAAATGACTACATGATCTCCATTCTTGGATTTCCTACCAATTTGGCGTAGTATCTCCAAAATCGATCCTGCAAATGAATGAAAAGGCTTCCAAAAATGGAATCCTTCAATAGTTTGCGTAAGACTTTTCCTTGAACGGTGCGTACGCACCAGAGGAGGTATCGGGGATGAAAAGGTTATTCAAGTGGCTTTCCATTGGACTCGTGGCCCTCGGATTAATGTTGCTGCTTCCCGTTTCTGCCTATGCAGGCACTCCAGAGGAAGATGAGAAAGAGAGCGACAAGGACTCCGACAAGAAATCCGACAAGGATTCTGACGAGGACTCCGACGAAGACAAAGACGCAGAAGAAAAAGACGCAAAAGAGGGAGACGCCGAAGAGGAAGACGCCGAAGAGGAAGAGACCGAAGAGGAAGAGACTACCGCCCTTTTCGGAGCGGACGATGAGATTGTAACTTCCGAGGAGGCCGAAGCCGAGGCGGAGCCGGAGAAAGCCCGGGTGCTGCACGGCGAGTACATGAAGAGCATCACGTTCTCCACGGATGACGGATGGTTCAAGTTCCAGCCCCGAGGATGGGTCCAGCCCCGATACAACCTCCATATCAACGGTGAAGCGAGTGATGAACTCGCGGGCAGCGGATTCTCGCTCAAGAGAGCGCGGTTCGGCTTTCAGGCGCACATGTTCGACGTCGCCCGCGTATATCTGGACACGGGTTGGAGCAAAGGTAACGCCGCCCTCGTGGACTTCTTCATCGATATAGATCCACTTGACGGCAAGGTGGCCCTCCGGGCCGGCTACTTCCGCCCGTGGTTCGGCCGCCAGCTGCTGATGGCCACCACCCAACTCCAGATGATCGAGTACGCCCAGGCCTGGCAAGATGAATGGCTCGGCCTCGATCTCGGCCGAGACCTGGGCTTCGGGCTGTTCGGCATGATCGCCGACACGGTGGAGTACGGAATAGGTGTATGGAACGGGCGCGAGGGATTCAGCCTCGGACCGAGGTTCTCACCCAGCGGCATCCCGACCCCCGCCAACATCGACTACATGTTCGGCGGCCGCATCGCGGTTCATCCCCTGGCTCCTGCGGGTGTCGGAACCACGCTGCCCCTCGGGGACGTCTCCGATACCGCCATCTCCGACAAGCCGGCCCTCTCCCTCGGCGTGGCCATGCTCTACAACAAGCGCCACGACAGAGATATCTTTGTCCCGAGCCTCGGAACGTACAATCTCTACTACGACTCCCAGCTCAAGTTCGGCGTGGACTTGGGGTTCAAGATGAAGGGCCTCTCGGTACTCGGCGAGTTCTTCCTGACCAAGGTCAGCATTCAGGACGATGCGCACCCGGATCTCAAGGCTGCGGTGACTGCGTACAACGATTCCGCCTCCGATCCCTGGAACATCGACGGCACGGGCATCG
>JAUVAN010000493.1 GCA_030591725.1 Deltaproteobacteria bacterium | reverse complement strand
CAGGTTTGGGGCGATCAGTCGGACCCAGCTCGAACACATCCACGCGCTGGTGGACCGGGGACAGCTTGCCGCAACCATGGTGGGAATGGCTGCCCACCTGCCCCACAACGCGGGAAGCGGGAGCGAAGACCAGAAGAGCGGCGGTGATAGTCTGGCATCCGTCCATCAGGCTTCTCTCAAACCCCAAGGGAGTCAGAATCGGCGCATTCCGCCGGATCTGGAGCCCGCTCCGAGAAAGGCTGTGGTCAAACTGCTCGGGAGCTTTCCAGATGATCCTACTCTGGCCGCCGATGTAGCCGGACTGCTCGACAATCCCGTATTCTCGAAGCGCTCCAAGGCGCTTCGTGCGGAAGAAAAGGCGTTCATTTTCGAAGAGCTAAGACGAGCCACAGAGGACGCGCGAGATGACCACGAGATGGCACATCGAGCTCGCGGCCGCGTCATGAAGATGAGCCTGTGCGATGACTTTCTGGCGATCCCCTGGAGCCCGAGCACCGCGGACCGAAAGAAGACCATGCTCTCGCAGGCATCGCGCTTCGATCAGGGGGCTCTCCTCGAGCAGCTGCAGCGCCCCAGGAAGAACGTCGTACACTCGCCCACGGATATTGACGACCTTTCAGAGCTCAACGGGAGGATCCCAACGTTCGACGAGCTCACAGCAATCTGCCACGAATTTCGAGACGATAAATCTATGGCATTTGGGTACATCAAGGACGGATGCGAGGCTCGGGGCCACCTGATGTGCAAGGACCTGATGGATAGGGGGATCAACTGCGGCAAGATCTTCCTCCACGGGGCTAGGCTGTTCGCGCGGAATGAGTACCTGGAAGGGGACTGGTGGTTTCACACCGCCCCGGTCGTCTGTGCCGAGGCGCCGAAGACGGGCAAGGCCCAGCTCTATGTTCTCGACCCTCTTTTCGGCGACACGCCATTTCTTCCCGATGATTGGATACGGAAACTTACGAGGTCCAACAGAGTAACGATCGACCTCACAAACCCGTCACAATACGAACCCCGTCGTCGAAAAGGACGGCAGGACGACTTTGCCGCATCGGTAGAGAAAGCCCAAAAGACCCTAAAGGGCTATCGCCGAGCGTATGAAGAGCTCGTGGCTAGCAAGGGCTGGCCGTTTCGGAACCTGTGGCCGTTCGGGCGAAGCGACGAGTCGGATAAATAGGGGACAGCCATGAATCTGACACCCTTGTCTTTCTCGAGTACCGTTCGGTCGATCGAAAAGGACTCCGACGGGCGGTTTGAGGTGACCTTCGATACCCGCTCCGCCTACTACTGGCTGGAGCCCTCAATGGAGTCGGCGGCGCTCCTGGTGCAAAACGCGCTGGCATCAGGCGCCCCCGTTGAGGTGACCTTTGATCCCGGGACGATGGCTATCACCGGGGTGCACGAGTGCCCCGAAAGTGGTAGCACGGCTGTGTAAGCGGGATCACGGAGCGACTACCGGACGGACGCAGGAGACAAAACAACCTGCAATCTCAACATCTTGCAAGTGGTTTTTCGTGTCCGCGGAAGCCCCCCCAGAGGACAATGCGAGGCTCATCGTGCCCCGTGTCGTCTACCATGTCGTCTCCCGCACCCGGGGAAACCTCAGAACCGCCATTTTTGCGACAGCAGGCCCTTTGAGGGGAATCCGTCGCGCGGTTCCTTGAATCCTCTTCATTCTGGAACGTTGCACGTCATTATACTTAGTGCCTGGCACCGCGTCTTGGCACCTTGTCTTGCAGGTTTTCGTTCTTATCCTGAGTCTATGGTTATCCAAGGCATCCATAGGATCTCCTGATGGGTTGGCTGGGCAATGCCGTT
>JAUVAN010000488.1 GCA_030591725.1 Deltaproteobacteria bacterium | reverse complement strand
TATCAAACCCGCTTGCACCCAGGATGCCGGTGAGGAGGCCAAGCATCCCTTCAACATCAAAGGAGAAAACGGTGATCCCGGCACGGCTCTGCCCGTCGGGAGCCTCGGGCTCCACTTCGACCAGGAACGGTTGATCAACGGTCAGTGCACAGAGCTTCGCTACGTGCGCTGCGACCGTCGGCACGCTGAACTCGTGAAAGTAACGTTGGGGAAGACGAGTAAGGCATGTGCTGGGCTTGAGCGTTACGCTTGGATCGGTCTCAAGTGCTGCAAGCGCCGAGTTGCATGCGGAAAGCTGTGCGAATGACGGTCGGGAGGACATAGTCGTGTCATCTTACCCGATAGCTGCCTCTCCCTTCTCCCGGCTGCGAATGCGAATTGCATCCTCAAGGGGCATGACGAAGATCTTGCCATCGCCAATCTCGCCGGTCTGGGCTCCGGCAATGATCGCGTCTATTGT
Source organism: Deltaproteobacteria bacterium (assembly GCA_030591725.1). Taxonomy (GTDB): domain Bacteria; phylum Myxococcota_A; class Polyangia; order JAAYKL01; family JAAYKL01; genus JAUVAN01. Next base: position 1,462 of record JAUVAN010000488.1, on the reverse strand, counting down.
CGGCTGGACGAACTCGTCGTTGACGGCGATTTCAAGTCGAACTTTCTTGAGGAGATTAACCTCAATGTCCACCCCGCGATAGCTCTCGTGGTACCCTTTCTGTTGCCCGCAGCCAAGTGAGTTAGTGACCGACATCTTGAAGATATCCGACTTGTAGAGTTCTTCCTTCACGTCGTTGAGTTTGTGCGGTTGTATGTACGCTACAATTAATTTCATGCTCGGCCCCCTACATGTTGCTGAAGATCTGGAATCCGCTGTACGACTCGACACCGTGTTCGCTGATGTCCAGCCCCCGGAGCTCTTCCGTGTCCTTAACCCGGAGAGCGCCCACCGTTTTCAGGATCCCGAAGAGCACCAGAGTAGTCACAACGACCCATGCGAACACGGCGCCAATACCGAGTGCCTGGACACCGATCTGTCCGGTGCGCGTCAACCCCGACCCGATCCTGGTAAGGTCACCGAAGACGCCCACGGCGAGGGTGCCCCAGGCACCGCAGACACCATGCGCGCTGATTGCGCCAACCGGGTCATCAATATGGAGCACCTTGTCAAAGAATTCCACGCTCAGAACAACAAGCACACCGGCAACTGCGCCCACAATGACCGCACCGAGTGGATCGATCACCCAGGTGCCCGCGGTAATACCAACCAGGCCGGCCAGGGCGCCGTTCATGGACATGGAGGGCTCGGGCTTTCCAAACCAGATCCATGAGGTGAACATGGCGAGAATGGCACCGGCCCCCGCAGACAGCGTTGTGGTTGTTGCCACCCATGCGATGTCCGGATCGGTCCCCGATAGGGTTGACCCGGCGTTGAAGCCGTACCAGCCGAACCAGAGGATGAATACCCCGAGTGCCGCCAGCGGGATGTTGTGACCGGGGAAGGCCTTCACCTTCACCTTCCCATCGACCTTGATGTACTTGCCGCGCCGAGCGCCGAGCATGATCGCTCCGACCAAGGCTGCCCAACCGCCAACCGAGTGGACGACCGTTGAACCGGCGAAGTCATGGAAACCCATCTCCGCGAGCCACCCGCCGTTCCAGATCCAGTGGCCCGAGATTGGATAGATCACCGCGGTAATCACGAGGCTGAAAAACAGGTAACCCGCGAACTTGGTGCGTTCGGCCATCGCGCCGGATACAATCGTTGCGGCGGTGGCGGCGAACACGACCTGGAACATCCAGTCACGGTAGGTCGCTGACTCAGCTCCTGCCAGGAAGAATTGATCAGTACCAATCAGGCCACCCGTCGAGGTCCCGTACATCAGGGCCCATCCGACGGCCCAGTACGCCAGCGCGCCAACCGAGAAGTCCATCAGATTCTTCATGATGATGTTGCCCGCGTTCTTTGCGCGCGTGAGTCCGGTTTCCACCATCGCGAAGCCGGCCTGCATGAAGAAAACCAGTGCAGCGGCGAGAATGAGCCAGATCATGTCGAAGGAAAACTTGATCTCCTCCAAGGT
>JAUVAN010000439.1 GCA_030591725.1 Deltaproteobacteria bacterium | reverse complement strand
CGCAGAGCGCTCCTTATTAGTCTGAAGGCATGGGGCTGTCAAGCGGAGAATCCGCTGTTTTTTCAACGGGGTTATCGAGAAGATGAACTCTCTGCACCGGGGCTCACAAGAGCATGAAGTCTTTGGGGGATTCCAGAACCGTAGCGGAAAGCTCTGCGTAGGAGCGATTGACCTCATCGTTGAGGGTCGCTCCCTTTGTCATCACTTCCTTCAAGAAATCCTCTATTTGCTTGAATTCGGACCACTTGGTCACAAAATCATCATACTTCAATTTCCGGATCAGTCTGCCCTGAAACCGCACCGTCTCCTTGAAATCAGCCTCGCCGAACATCTGCTCGAACTTTTTCAAGTATCGTTTGTAAACATCGAGAAGCCCATCCCTGTTCATACTGGCGTTCCCTTCATGATCACTTTTCCGTCCATCACGACGGCCATCGTATGGTTGACACCGAAATGATAGAGGAAAGCACGGAAATCTGGAATAGACAAAAGAAGAAGATCCGCCTTTTTTCCGGGAACCAGGCTCCCTACCCGGTCCGACATACCGATTGCCGAAGCGGCGTTCGACGTGATCCCTTGCCATGCCTCGGCACAATCGAGCCCCATGCGGGTCACCCCCATGGACGCCATCAGCGGAAGATTCTCCGACCGGGAGCTGCCCGGGTTATTGTCGGTAGCCAGGGCCACCGGCACACCGGCGTCCGCGAATCGGCGACCGTCGGGGAAGCTGTCACGCAACGAGAACGCAGCGCCGGGAAGCAGGTTGGCGACGATTCCCCCGCGGGCCATTGCCTCGACATCCTCATCGGACACAACCTCCAGATGATCCGCGCTCAGGCCTCCGAGTTCAGCCAGAAGCCCGGGCCCCCCCTGATCGGTGAACTGGCCGGCGTGGATCTTCGGAGCCATCCCATGATTTGAGGCGGCAGCGAGGATGGCCCTGGCCTCGTCGGCGGTGAATGCGCCCTCGTCCAGGAAGACGTCGCAGGCAACGGCGAGCTTCTCCCCGGCTATTTGCGGGATCATTTCCCGGATCACGAGATCGACATACTCGTCGCGCCTGTCCACGAACTCCCGTGGCACCACGTGGGCTCCGAGGAACGTGGGAACAAGTCGAATGGGCTGTTCCCCGTCGAGGCGCCTTACTGCGGTCAGAATCTTGATCTCGGCATCCAGGGCAAGCCCGTACCCGCTCTTGATTTCCATGGTGGTGACACCGAAACGCAGTGCGCGCGCCAACCTGGGCAAGGCCAGACTGACCAGATCATCCAGGGAGGCGTCCCGGGTCGAAGAAACAGTTGAGTGTATTCCTCCTCCGGCCGCGAGAATATCCAGGTACGATTCCCCGCGCATGCGCATTCCGAACTCCAGGTGACGGCTGCCGGCGAAGACCGTGTGGGTATGCGGATCCACCAGGCCGGGAGACACGACACACCCGCGGGCGTCGATTGTTTTCTGCGCACGATACGAGTCAAGTATCTTTTCGGAGGAGCCCACATCAAGAATGTCCGTGCCGTGAATCGCCAGCGCACCGTCCGGGATCACCCCGATCCGGGCAGCCTCGGGATCGTCGTCGCCCACAGCCGCAAGGCGCGGGTCCATCGTCAAGAGCTGGCTCGCGCCGTGGACAATCAGATCGATCTCGGTCATGGTTCGTCTCCCTTATCTGGTGCGCAAAGGACCCGTGGATTATCTGCCGTTGAATTACTGCGTACCATTTTCAGTCGATCCATAGAGGATTTGCTGTTTTGCAAAAGGAAACAATTGGAAAGGAGTTGGTCATTTACTTTTGAGGAACTATTGACTAGAACGTATTGTTTTTCAATATTGGTTGAAATTTCATTTCGGAGTACTTCGACGTCATTGATTTAGAATACTTCGTATAACCTCACTAGGAGGATCATAATGATACGCAGGTTGCCTATTGCGGCGCTTGTCATCGCCATCTTGTTCGTCGCTCAGGTGGCAGACGCTCAGTACAAGGCTCGTCCGGTCATTTCTTCCCTGTCTCCGGCCTCCGGATCTCCGGGAACTGTGGTGACCATCAACGGACAACATTTCGGACCGGAATACTCCGTGGAGTATAACGGCGTCGCACTTCAACCCAAGAGCGTAAGCGCAACGAAGATCGTTGTTAAACTTCCGCCAAACGCAGTCCAGGGACGATTCACCCTTCGGGGACCGACTCACCAGGTCACAAGCCCCCAGGTTTTCTGGGTGGTACAGGCAAAGAGCGCGCCGGTCATCACTTTGATCTCGCCCTCGTCGGGACCTCCCGGTTCGGTCATCACCATCACCGGCAACAATTTCTCGAGCAAGGGCCACGAGAACACGGTGACGATCTCGGGCGTGCCGATAGCCGTCCGTTCCGCTTCGACTACTCGGATAACGGGTGTCATTCCCGTTTCGGGCAGAACCGGAAATATTACGGTTCAGGTCTACAACGCGGGACAGGCGACATCACCCCAATCGTTCACCGTCCTCGCCCAACTTGCCATCACGGCGTTCAAACCGACCATGGGCCCTCCGGGTACTCACGTGGAGATAACCGGCTCGGGCTTCTCATCCAAGAAGAAGAACAACACGGTCAAGATCGGTGATCAGAAATGCAAGATCATCAAAGTTTCTTCAAACAAGATGACCGTGGCTCTTCCCAAGAAGGGCGTCGAGTCCGGGCGATTCAATATCGCCGTGAAGGGACTGGGCACCTACGAACACCCGACGGTCTTCCCCGTTGCGTATCCTCCGGACATTTCGACTTTTTCTCCCGCAGCGGGCAATATCAACACCGAAGTCGTAATCAAGGGTACGCATTTCGGCATCAACCCTGCGGGGATTCAGGTCCTTTTAACTGGACGCGCAT
>JAUVAN010000120.1 GCA_030591725.1 Deltaproteobacteria bacterium | reverse complement strand
GGTTGCCGCCAGCAGAAGCACTCCCATGATGCTCTTGCCGTCTTCCTCCGTTCCGTCCTTGCCTACAAAAAGATCCGACTGAAACGTGGAAGCCAGCTGCACCAGCATCGTTGCGGCCCGAGCGTGGAGGCCGAGCTCGTTGACGATCTCGATCGTGGCCGTTGCCGATGAGGTCATAACACCAGTTCCATCGCAAACACCGTTACCAGAAGCACAGGTGTGGCGTATACCCAGAGGGATCTCCTGCCCTTGAGAACCGCCGCACAGACCATGCACCCGAGTCCTCCCAGGATGATCGTTATTGTCACGTCAGTTTCGAAGAAGCGAAAGGCCATGAGGCCCATGGCGACGCCGCACGACGTTGAACAGACAGTCTTGAGGGCGCGTGCTCGGGCGGAGCCGATCCAATCGGCGGACCTGGTCATCACGCGCTCTCCGTCCCTGTAGCCCACAAAGATCCCGGCGATCCTGACAACCATGTGAACAATATTGAACAGGAGCAGGAAGGATACGACACCGGGAATGAGGCCCCAGATGAGCGCGATGACCGCCGCCACGGCGGAGGCGGCTGGGGCGAGAGCGTTCTTGAAGAAAGGATCTCCCAGTGCGCCGAGAGGCCCCATTATCGATCGCATGAAGGAAGCGATCTTCTCTGGCGATGTGCCGTTTTCCTCCATGCGCAGGACGGCTCCCGCCACGACACCCGCCAGGAAAGGATGTGTGTTGAATGTCGCTCGGTAACGCCTCACCGCATCGTTGACCTCCTGTTGCGACGAGAAGATTCTCCTGAAGCCCAGCGCCAGGCAGTAGGCGAGGCCTTCCGACTGCATGCCGCACTCGCTCCAGGTGGACTGAATCAGCGTCAGGCGCAGTCCGATTCGCAGCAGGTCTCTCTTGCGGAGCTTGTTCATATCATCACCGCCGCCGCAAGTGTGACGGCCATTCCGGCGCCGGCGTAACCGATGAATCGGTAGCCGGACAGGGAGCCAAGCGCCACCGCCGTACCCAGAGCCGGCACCGCCATTCCCCCGAGGATCGCCAACCAGGCGGATGACGAAGCGTGCTGATCGAGCGCCAGGATCGCTCCCACGGCCAGCGCAGATCCGATCGCCGCCTGAGTCCCGCCGAGAAGAAACCCCCTCAGCATTCTCATGTGGACAAGGGATTCAAATGCCCTTGTCGGGTTGTCGGACTCCCAGGGCGGGGTACATCTGAGCGCTTCACCGTCAGTCCGCGCCAGGCGACGTTCCAGGAGGCGCGCCAGGATCGCCGCAAGCACGGCGATGGTAATGAGGGCAACTGACGACGGCGAGCCGACAGCTATCTCCAGGCCGAGCCGATGACTTATCAACAGGCTCAGGGCAGACAAAACACCCGCGAGAGCCCAGTCCGCATAATGGCCCTGGCCCATGGAGAGAAGCTGGAGCGAGATGCCCATCCAGAGTCCGATGGACTCATATCCGGTGACGTACCCCGCAAGTAGACAGAGCACGAGAGGTTGCACGACGGCGCTCTGTCCCAGACACCTCCGCTCCAACAGGAGGATTCCGCAGGCCGCGAAAAGTACGGCGAACCAGATCAGCGCTTCGACCACTTGGGATCTCCGTTATCGTCGATTTCGAGATGTAACCGTTCTCCGGGGAAGGTCTGGATTTCCACTCTCCCGCCGTTCAACCGAAACTGCATCAATGAATCGATCTCCTCGCGGGACAGGTAGACAGAGTCCGTGATCCGTTTTCTGTCCGGGGTTGCGTGAACGTTGCCGAGGACCAGTCGGTCAAAGGACAGATCGTTTGTCTGTGCCCTTGCCGCATCGAAAACGTCACTGAGAAGTATCAGCGTGGTGGACGCATTGCTTGCGGCCACCTCCCGCGCAAGATCGCTTACGGGCACCACGGATAGATTCACTGTTCCGGGCACGGCCATGCGATACACGGCGCTCATGGCCGGATTGGTCGCCGCCTCGTCATCGGCGATTATCAGTCGTTCGACCTCGAGAAACGGTATCCAGTACTGAACCACCTGCCCGTGAAGCAACCTGTTGTCGATCCGGACATGTATGCTGTCAGCCATGATCGAGTTCCGTTGGGCCGCATGCGCGGAGCATCTGGGCACCTGTGGTCATGTGTTGGCGCCCGTACTCGGACACGAGGTCTGCAAGCTCCCTCGGGTCTGATACTTCCGAACGGGACAGGAGGGCCTTGATCAACGACGGGAGACTGAATCCCGCCAGCATCTCGATTCCTTTTCCCATCTTGAGGGCGGTTGTGTTGCAAGGCGTCCCACCGGCCAGATCCGTCATCACCAGGATGCCGTTGCCGGTGTCGGTGTCGGCGATGGCGGCATCCAGGAGGTCGCTGACCTGTTGCCGACCGTGTCCGGGTTCGATGCCGATGGCCGCGAAGTCGGGTTGCGGCCCGACGATCATCTCGGCGGCGTGCTTCATTCCCTGCGCCATCGTTCCGTGGCAAAAGACGATAATACCGATCATGTGTAGCTTGTTCGCCTCCCTTGTTGATCTCCGAACCCTTCAAGTCCGTCAGTATTTCCCGTCCTCCTCGAGGATGGTGTCATAAACCTCTGAAGGGGTTTTGGACTCCAGCAACCGGTTCCGAAAAGCGGGATCCTTCAGGAGTCTCGAAACCCGCGCGAGGGCCTTGAGATGGTCACCGGTGGAGTTTTGAGGAGCGAGAAGCGCGACGAAGATGTGAATGGGATTCTTGTCGACCGCATCAAAGGGGATCCCGGTTCTGGAAATACCGATCGCGGCGCATATCCCCTCGATGTCAGACAATTTTCCGTGAGGGATGGCTACCCCATCTCCAATGCCGGTGGTGGCGAGGCGCTCTCGCTCGATGAGGATCTCCGTGATCCGGCCCTCGTCGGTGTTCGGACAATCGCCCTCGAGCATTTTCGCCAGTTCGGCGAGAACGTCCATCTTTCCGGTAGATTTCAGATCGGCGCAGATGTTGTTCAGCTTTATGAAATCGGCAATTTTCATAAGACTCCATGCCTGACATAACACCTGCGACTTTCAGCACGCAGGTGAAAATATCCCTCGTGATTTGTGGGGCATCCTACCACGGATGTCCACGGGTAGAAACGGTCACGATGCCTCCAGGCCGACTCTCCTAGGAAGAGCGGTTGGCGCGCATCCTTCCCTTGCTCTTGTCGATCTGACGCTCGATCTTGTCCATCACCTTGTCGATCGAGGTGTACATATCGTTGGTTTCCTCACGCCCCTTGTATGTTCGGCCCGACGCCAGAACAGTTACATCGCAGGCGTACAGATATCTCTCGACGGACAGAACTACCGATGCCTCCACCGGACCCTGAATGAACTTCTTTACTTTGGAGACCTTCTCCTCGATGAGGTCCTTCATTGCATCGGTCGGTTCCATGTGTCGAAATGTCATGGATATCTGCATTCTTCACCCTTCCTGGTGACAAGCACCCTAGAAAAACTTCTTGCGCTTCGTCGAGGACAGTATGCCGAGCATCTCGCGATACTTGGCTACTGTTCGTCTTGCGATGACGATACCGTCTTCCCGCAATAGCTGAACGATCTTCTGATCGCTCAGGGGATGACGATTGTCCTCTTTGTTGATGATCTCTCTGATCTTGTTCTTGACGCTCTGGGACGCAATATCCTCCTCGCTTGTTCGTCTGATCGATGAATTGAAGAAAAACTTCAGCTCGTAAATCCCCTGAGGGGTGTGCGCGTACTTGTTGGTTGTGACACGGCTGATCGTGGACTCGTGCATGCTTACGGCCTCCGCCACATCTCTGAGGATCATCGGCTTGAGGTAGTCGATGCCCTTTTCAAAGAAATCTTGCTGCATTTCCACGATGCACTCTGTGACCTTGATGATTGTTCGTCTGCGCTGATCGATGGATCGGATCAGCCACTGCGCCGAGCGCAGCTTGTTTTGCACGTATTCTTTGGCCTCGGGGCCTGCTGCCATCGCGCTGCGGAAGAAGTTGGAGATCTTCAGCCGTGGCATGCCGTCGTCGTTTGGAACTATGAAATACCGGTCGCCGATCTTGTGAATAAACACATCGGGTGTGATGTACCGTGTATCCTCGGTGACGAAATTACGCGCTGGTCTGGGCTCCAGGTTGGAGATTATCTTGGCCACCTCGTAGACATCCTCGACCTCGATCTCCAGATCGCGAGCGATGGCCTGATAGTTGCGTTTTTCCAGGTTCACCAGATGGCGGTCCACAATATCCCGAACATCCACGTCCAGGTTCAGCGCCTCCACCTGAGCCAGAAGGCACTCCCTCAGATCCCTGGAAGCAACGCCGATCGGATCGAAGGCCTGGACCATGCGAAGAACCTCTTGCGCGTCCTCGACCTCGAGACCGGCTTCACCGGCGAGTTCTTCGAGCGGGGGCTCCTTGAAGTAGCCGTCCCGGTCCAGGTTGCCGATGACGAGGTTGACGAAGGCGTCTTCCTCCTCGGTGACAACGGTCATCTGCAACTGCCATCGCAGGTGATCGGCGAGGTTGATGGTGGAAATGAGGGTCGCCTCCAGAGGGGGTAGATCGTCGGATATCGGCCTTGCGCCGCTCGGGGGCAAGGGAAGCTGGTTCGCGTGGTTCTCCAGGTACTTCTCCCAGTCGATCTCACGCGATCCGGCGATGGCCTCGGGCTCCGTAGGCTCGGACGTCACCTGAACAGTGGGTTCGGGGGGAGGGGGCTCGGGAGCGTTGTCGGCGGTGGTTTCTTCGGATGCGGCGCGCTCTGCAGGCTCCGCAGTTTCTTCGAGTACGGGGTTCTCCTCCATCTCTTGACGGACCATGTCGACCAGTTCGATTCGGGATAGCTGGAGAAGCTTTATGGCCTGTTGAAGCTGCGGGGTCATCACCAGCTGCTGCGAGAGCTTCAGCTCTTGTCTCAGTTCAAGACCGATCATGCCCCGGTACACTCCAATCGAAAGCCTTCGAAGGGGTCCGCCCTTGTTGGGCCCTATATTCTAATTATAAGTTCATATGACGAACACACAATGTGAAAATAGTAAAAATCCGGAGGCTTGCCCTCGAAGCGCGCATGTGAGAAAGTGCCCTGCTGAAAAAAACAGCTTTGAATTTACGTTGTTTAACGTGGAGGAGCAAATCAAAATGGGCTCGGAAGATCGTGAAGTAAGAGTAAAGCAATACGAGAAGGCCAGGGCCGTCTACGCAGCTCGAAAAGCAGTAATCGCTGAAAAGGGACTCGACGAGAAGGTCGCCGCGAAGGACACTGTATTGCGAAACCTTGGCGCAAAGCTGAAGAAGGCAAGGAGCCGAGTCAAGGCCATCGAGGCAACGGAAGCGTATGTCAAGGAGGTCGCCCAGAAGGAAACCAAGATCAAGAAGAAGGGTTCCAAGGGCAAGAAGAAGGCAAAGACTCCGGCCGGTGGCGGCAAGGACTCCAAGGGTACCAAGGGCACCAAGGGCACCAAGGGAAAGAAGAAATAGCCCTTGCCTGTTGCCGACACGACAGAATAGCGACGGTTTCCATTGACGAGCGAAAAGATGTTCGACGGATTTTCTGCGCAGGACTTCGATGCCTACCTTCCCGAGAAATGGGGCAGCAATATGTTCACGCTGCCTCGTCGCAAGGTAAAGGAAAAGCTCAATTTCATCGGCAAAAGGCTGTTCGAGGATTTCAAAGCGTACGGCCTGTCGCTGACAATGCACCTGTCGGACGATCATCCTTCCTTGTGGAATAAAAAGAAGGTCGATACCCAGTGGCTCTTCTTTTCTCGTGACGAAGAAGCTCGCAAGAAGCTCGCCGAGATTATCGATACCGAGCGTACCCTGGCTGATACGTTGACGGATCCCACTCCTCTTTACCGCCACGCGTTTCTGGGGGTCTCCGTCAATCAGGATCATATCGAGGTGGGGCTCCGATTGCACCACGATGCCTGGGTAGATCGCAAGAACCTGACAGCTCTGCTCAATGACGATGCATCTCGCGTGCAGTTCGATGAGATCAGGGGAAACCTCCCGGCGGATTTCGAGATCGGAGCGGTGGGCAGCGACAGCGTTTCCCTGCGAGATCTCAACTCGGAACAAGTAATAGAAATGGTTTCCGGGTTCGAGAAGGATAAGGGCTGGCTCTTTTGTGGCTTCATATTAAAGCGAGACGCAGCTGTGGAGTTGGGGGCCGGGATCGTCGACAGGATTGTGGAGCATTTCACATCGCTGATTGCGGTATATCGCTTCATGGCCTGGGCGCCGTCGAACGACGCAATCTCCGTGGACAGTATTGTCGCCAGGCGAAAGCAGGAGATAAAGGTCACACAGGAGCAGCATGATCGTGAGCGGGTTGAGCGCGAGGAAAGAAGGCGGGAGGAAGAGGAGGAGCGGGTTCGACTGCGCAGTGAAGTGGAGGAGCGGACTCGCGACGATCAGGCGTGGCGTGAGAGAGAGCGGGCTTTTCGGAGGACCCAGGCGCACAAGGCCGCCACGGTTCCAAGGGAGACCACTCCTGCTGCGGCCGAAGTAAAGGCAAGGGTCGTCGAGAGTCCACAAGATCCGAAACCCGAGAAGACAGACAGGCCGGCCGAGCGTAAAACACGTGGAGAAAAACCCGGCAAGCGAGAAGCGAAGCCCCCGCGCGAGCCTGATCCCGTGAGCACGCCGGCATCAAAGGTATCTGCGGAAAGAAAAGCCGAGATTCAGGTCGGGGATGGCGTCATTGTTACCAAAGGGTTCCTCAAGGGGCAGTTCGGAATTGTCCAGAACGTCGAGGAAAAAGGGGATCTCAGGGTTGTATTCGGGTCACTCACCGCTCGCGTTTCCTTGCAGGACGTGGAGGGACGTGGTCCTTCCCCCGAGAAGTCAGCGCAAAAATCGAAGAGGCGATGATTTTAATGCACTTTTGCCATATAGTGTTAAGCCAATCGTGGGGTCAACGCCTCCTGAAGGGGAAATAGAAAATGATGAGAATCGTTATCGTTGCCGTTGTGGCGCTTTTTGCTATTGGATGTGGTGGATCGAAGGCGGGCAAGGGCACGTCCGGTATGAAGGGGGAAAAGAGCGGGTCACTCGGGCGTATCGACTCAAACGCCCGGTGCGACGCGGAGGGCAAGCGCGAGGTAATGGTAGATCTGAACCAGGACAAGGTTGCCGATGTTCGAAAGGTCTACGCGCCGTCTTCGGATGGGGAGGTCATCGCTTGCAGGGAGGCCGATCTCAATTTTGACGGGCTCAAGGATATTTTTGTGTTCTTCGACGAGAACGGGTTGCCCAAACGAGATGAAGTAGACCTCGATTATGACGGCGTGATCGACATTGTGACCACTTACGTGGCCGGCAAGGTCGTCAAGCAGGAGCTCGATACAAACTCCGACGGACAGATCGATCGTGTGAGGTTCCTGAAAGATTCGCTTCCCCTGCGGCTCGAGGGAGATACGGACGGGGACGGACGGATCGATTACTGGGAGTATTATGAGGGCGGCAAGTTGATCCGTGTCGGAATGGATACGGACGGGGACGGGCGTGCCGACAACTGGAACCGGGACGAGCCGGTTGAAGAAGAAGAGAAAGAAGAGACGAAGGAAGAAGAGGCAGAGGGAGAAAAGGGAGAGGGAGAAAAGGGAGAGGGAGAAGAGGACGACGAGGATAAACCCTACGGCGAGTAATTTTCATTTCAACGCAGGTTTCTAACATCGTGCTACCCTGCCGTAGCTCGCTGGCGAGCGGAGCAGGGCCAACCTCCAGGACAATTTCAATGGCAGACTCACAGAGATTACAGAAGGTGCTCGCGGCTGCGGGCGTGGCGTCCAGACGAAAATCTGAGGAGATCATCGTCGAGGGACGCGTTCGAGTAAACGGATCCATCGTGACCGAGCTCGGAACCAAGGTGGATCCGGGCAGGGATCGTATCGAGGTGGACGGCAAGGTCATCTCTGGCGAGGGCGCGATTGTACTGCTCCTCAACAAGCCGCGTGGCGTCGTGAGCACGGCGAGCGATCCCGAAGGTCGGGAGACTGTTGTGGATCTGGTCGGCAAGGTCAAGGCGCGGCTGTTTCCGGTGGGAAGACTGGACTACGGCACCTCCGGAGCCCTGTTGATGACCAACAACGGGGATCTCGCCTACGCTCTCACGCACCCCAAATTTGGAGTGGAGAAGACATATCTCGTCAAGTTGCACGGGAAGGTGAGTGAGCAGATCTTGAACAGCTGGCGCAAGGGCGTCAAGCTGGATGACGGGGATGTAACGCGACCGGCCACCGAGGTTTTCCGTGTAGAAGAGTCCGACGGGTACACCTGGGTGCGGATAACAATCAAGGAAGGCCGAAACCGCCAGATACGCCGCATGGCCGAGGCCAGCGGATTGCTCATAAGCAAACTGAAGCGAATCTCGTTCGCCGGCATCACCATCGAGGGAGTGTCCATCGGCAAGTACAGGGAATTGACCTCCAGGGAGCTTTACCGCCTCAAAAGAGATCACGTCACACCCGCAAAAAGAGCCAGGGGAAATTCGTCACCAAAAGGTTGACTAGCCCAGTTCCCCTTCCTATAAGACCTGACATTGGTGCGGGGTGGAGCAGTCTGGTAGCTCGTCGGGCTCATAACCCGAAGGTCATCGGTTCAAATCCGGTCCCCGCTAAACAAGAAAAGCCTCGCCTCCCGGCGGGGCTTTTCGCGTTTAAACTCCAAAGTCCAAGATCGTGCTACCCTTCAAATCTCCGCAGTAGCGAGGCAGGCTTCGGATCTCTGGATTGGACGAAAGAGGTGAGCTCATGGCAGCCAGACACAAGTACCCCACGAGAAGGCAGCTGGAGAAGGGCGTGACGGTGAAAGCCGAGGGCGACCCGGCGCTCGATTCAACTCGGATCACGGAGCTTCATCTCCTGCTAGGAGAGGGGATGGGGGAGGATGAGGAGCTGGAGAAAGACTTCAAGCACGAAGATCTGACTGTGGGCATGGTGGTTCACGCCAGGGTTCCGGACCGCAAGCGGCTTGTGTTCTGCGGCATTCTCCCCTTCGGCGTCTACACCTCCTGGGACAAGAAGGACGCAAGGGCGCTGTTGGACTACATCACTCGCCTGGTGGAGAAGCGCCACCTCGATATCGAGATGGAAGTTTTTGACATTGAGATCGATGAGGATGAGGAGGACGAGGACGAATTAGACGAGTCGGCGATCGTCCATGTCAACGATTCAGCTGAGTTTGAAAAGATAGTTCTCAAAAGCAAGCTGCCGGTCCTGGTCGACTTCACCGGCGAGTGGTGTGGCCCCTGCATGGCGCTTGCGCCCCACCTGGCCGAGCTGGCAATCGAGAAAGAGGGCGAACTCGTAGTCGTCAAGATCGACATCGACAACAACGAAGACCTCGCGAACCAGTACAACATCGAGGCCGTCCCCACCTTGCTGCTCTTCAACGCCGGCAAGCTGGTCAAGAAGATGGAGGGGTTCGAAGGGAAGGCGAAGTTGAAGAAGTGGTTGGAATAGGGGGAGGAGCGGTAATGAACTTTGGACGACTGAGGTCGGGAGACACCGAAATCCGGCTTCGGGCTTTCCCAAATCGTCTTTGATGGCTAAACTTGAACAAAGGGACGAGGAGAACATATGCCGACGATTTTGCGGATAGATGGATATCGGTTCTTCTTTTTTAGCAACGAGGGCACAGAGCCGATGCACGTGCACGTGGAGTCTGCCGAGTGCCACGCCAAATTTTGGCTGCAACCGGTCGTCCTGGCGAGTTCGGTGGGTTACAATGGAATAGCGCTGACTCGACTGAGAAAGATCGTCGACGAACACTCGAAATTGTTTGAGGAGAAATGGCATGAATACTTTGGCACAAGCTAAGACGAACCCGCTGGCCGGGGATGTGCATTTCAGCGAGGACATGCTCTGTGTCCTTCTTCTGGATGGACGAGAGGTCTGTGCGCCGTTGGAGTGGTTTCCCAGGCTGCGCGATGCCTCCGAGGAAGAGCGCAACGACTGGAGGCTCATTGGTGGCGGCGTCGGGATCCACTGGGAAAAGCTGGACGAAGACCTCTCCGTGTCCGGCCTTTTAAACTGACAATTCTATACTCCCCTCATGCCCGACAAGGACTGCCCATTCTGCAACCTCCCCGACGACGCCATAGTCGCCTCAAACGACCTCGCCCTGGCCATCTGCGACAACTTCCCCGTAAGCCCCGGCCACATGCTCTTCATCCCCCGCCGCCACGTAGCAAGCTGGTTCGACGCCACCGAACAAGAACAAATAGCTATATTAAGGCTCATCAACCAATTCCAAGATCCAAACTCCAAGGTCCAAGATCCCGCCGTAGTCTGCGAAGGCGGACAAACCAAAACGTCCTCCAAGGTCCAAGATCCCGCCG
>JAUVAN010000419.1 GCA_030591725.1 Deltaproteobacteria bacterium | reverse complement strand
TTGGCGAAAAGGCAACCTGGAAGTTGATTTTGTTATTCGTACTCCCGGCGACCTATTTGCCCTGGAGGTAAAGAGCGGAAGACCAGCTCGGCCCCGTGGGTTGGGAGCCTTCATGAAACTGTTCCCAGAGGCAAAACCACTCATTGTCGGAACTGGCGGAATGGATCTCATCGAGTTTTTCAAGACCGATCCGGCCATGCTGTTTCAATCGGAGTCGAATTCGGTAAGGAATTCCTCGTAGTTTTTTGGAGTGATCACTTCCTGGCGACGCACCGGATAGTTGTTTGAGAAGGTTTTCGGCAGCCTTGTAGATGACCTGGCCTTCCATTTGAATTCGAAAGCATCAAACTCGCCGGCGTGCTCCTCTACATAGTCAATTTCCTGTTGCTGTGTTGTTCGCCAGAAATATGTGCTCGGGGAAACATCGTTGAAGCACAACTGTTTTTTACGCTCGCTCACCAGGTAGTTCTCAAAAAGAGCGCCTGTATCGGTTCGCGAACCGGTCGAATTGAAGTTACCGATTACTGCGTTGCGCACACCGTTGTCGTAGAAATATACCTTCTTCCCTTTTTTAATTTCGTTTCGAACATTCCTGGCGAAAGCAGGCAGGCGAAAAATAATGAGCGCCTTCTCCAGCAGGTCTATGTAGGACTCTATGGTTCTTGAATGAACACCAACAAAATTGCTCAACTCGTGGTATGAAACCTCGCTGCCGACTTGCAACGCCAACGCCTTCAACAACTTCTCGAGAACCACAGGTTTCTTGATTCCTCCGGCGGACAGAATGTCTTTATAGAGATAGCTGGATGCAAGAAGTCTGAGAAGCTCCTCCTCCTCGCCTGGATTGGTAACAATTTCGGGATAGGAACCGTAAATCATGCGATGTTCGAGAAGGCGCTTTTCATCCAGAAGACTGTGGTGAGCCGCGATCTCCGAAAATGACAGCGGCAATAGCAAGAATTCGAATTTTCTACCCGTCAGCGACTCGCTGGTTCGGTTCTGGAGTTCGAAAGCTGAGGAACCGGTCGCGATGACCTGCACCTTTTTAACCTGATCGGTGCAGAGCTTCAGGGTAAGTCCGATGTTTTGAATTCGCTGCGCCTCATCAATGAATACAATCTTGTGTTTTCCGAAAACGGCCTTCAGAGCGGTTGAGGTAGTATCGCTGAGTATCTCCCGCACATCGGGTTCGTCACCATTGAGGTAGAGAACACTTTCTTCTTTTTCACGAAGAAGGTTTTCCACGAGCGTCGTTTTGCCCGATTGACGCGGGCCGAACAGCAAGATGGCCTTGCCCTTGCCCATGCGGTTGGAAATGCGTTTTGAAATGGCTCTTTTAATTATCATAGTGGCAATTTTATTGTAAATTTGCACATCATACAATAAAATATTAAGATATTTTTATAGTTGGTTATTAAAATATTATGATTTAGAAGCCTAATCGTTAGTACTCAGTCACTACTAATTCCAGTTTTCGACCGGCAGGCCGGTGATCCGTGAAAAGTGCCTGGTGTTGTCACCGATCGCTTGATCGCTCGCCCTTGCCGTACCTCGACTTCACCCGCCGGGTCATGATGCTCACCAGTTCCGACGCGATGATCCCCCACTTCTCGATCCATGCGAGCGGATCGGCCTGATCCACCAGCACGATGTTCTCCCCGGGCTTCATGATGGTTATCCTGGTTTTCCCCTCGGGGTCCCTGATGGTCAACAGGGATTTTATCTCGTACAGGGGAGTCTCTCCGTGGGTATGCTCGATTGTGGCGCTCCCGGGCGCGACCATGAAATGCAACGGTCGTGACGCGAACCCCAGTGGAATCCGAAGCTTGGACGACAGGAAGTCGGCTATATCGGTGATGGACTCGTTCAGCACGCTCTGATGAAGCGGCAGGTACGCGTCGCACCCGTCGACGCGAATCATCAGGGCGAATATCGGAAAATTCCGGGTCGGCATTATGCCGTGGGCGACGAGAAGGCCCCGAAGAGCGTTGAAGGGGATCGTCAACTTGCTGCCGAGAAACAACAGTTCCGACTTGAAATCGATCCATGCGGGGATCCGGTTCGGAGCCCTCAGGCCCATGTCGTATTCTCCAAACCGAACCGAGTTGCGCTGCCCGCGATACAGGCTCTTGTCCACCTTGCGGACATAGCGCCACAACGGATCGTATTCCCGTTCGTGCCGCCCGAGAATCCGGGAGATCAGACTCAGGGTAAGAGTACCCTCGGGCAACTCGAGGATCGGCACCTGATCCGTCGGATCAAAGTGCTGCGTTTTCGTTTCCCTTATCGATCCCATCTATTGAATTCTACTCCTTCCGAATTCTCGGGATAGCGTCAAAACGCGGTTTCTGCTATTCGACAACAAGCAAAATGAAAGTCACCTTCATATACCCCAGGTTCGAAAAATTTCTGGAAACAGTTCCCGATCTCGATCGGGAGCTGGTCGACTATTTTCTCGGCAACTTCACGACGCCCCCGTCTCTGGGCATTCCCATACTCGCGGCCCTGACGCCGCCGGACTGGGAATTCGATCTCGTCGATGACAACAACGGGGATCCGGTGGACCTGCACACGGACGCTGACCTCATCGCGATAAATTGCTTCACGCCTCAGGCCACGCGCGCCCTCGAGCTGGCGGACAACTTTCGCGCTGCGGGAAAGACCGTGGTGATGGGCGGTTTCTGGCCCTCCACAATGCCCAAAGAGGCGCTCGAGCACTGCGACGCGGTAAACATCGGGGACGGCGAGCCCACCTGGGCCAGGATCCTCGACGACGTGAAGAACGGAACGCTCGCGCCCGTTTACAAGGGTGGAACGTCGTTCGATCTGGCGCAGATGCCCATACCCAGGCGAGATATCTTCTACGACAAGAGCGGTTACGACTGGAACGAGGATCTCGTTCAGGTGGCGCGGGGCTGCACCTACAAGTGCGGAATGTGCTCCATCCCGACCCACGCGGGGCACCGGATCCGCCTGCGCCCGGTGGACAAGATCGTGGAGGAGGTGCGCAGCCTCAAGTACGAAAATGTCTACCTCGCGGACGATATCCTGTTCTTCCCCAACAACCGGTTGCGCAAGTGGACACGAGAGCTGCTCGAAGCCCTCACGCCCCTGAAGAAGAAGTTCTTCGTGGCCTCCACCATGGCGCTGAACACGGACGACGATTTTATAGATTTCATCGCGGGTGCGGGCGTCGATTCCTTCTATTGCACCATGAACGTGGATCCCCGGTCCATCCGCGCTCTGGGAGGCGATCTCGCGGCGCGACAGGAGCTGGTCGATCTGGTGAAAAAACTGGAGGACAGGGG
>JAUVAN010000228.1 GCA_030591725.1 Deltaproteobacteria bacterium | reverse complement strand
GGGGATATGCGCTCCGGACAGAATGGACAGGCCCACCAGGCTCACGTCGTCATCGGCTGCGGCCTTGACGATCTCCTCCGGGGTTTTGTGGAGCCCCGTATAGGTGACATCTATACCCGCATCGTGCAGCGCATGGATGACCGTCTTGACGCCCCGGTCGTGCCCGTCGAGCCCCGGCTTGGCCATGAGAACCCGGATCTTTTTATCGCCCATCCTACAACCCCACGCTTATGCCGCCGTCCACGAACAGGACCTGTCCCGTCACGTAGCTCGAATCGTCGCTGGCGAAAAAGAGATGCGCAGAAGCGATCTCTGCGGGAGCCGCAAACCGACGCATGGGAATCTTGGAAGATATGCCCTTCTTGATGTCCTCCGGGATGCCCGCGGTCATCTGGGTCTCCGTGGCGCCCGGGGCCACGCAGTTGACCGATATCTTGGGCCTCGCGAACTCCAGAGAGAGGGTCTTGGTGAGCCCGATGACCCCGGCCTTGCTGGCCGAATAGTTGGCCTGGCCCATATTGCCGAGCACCCCGATGGATGCCGTGTTGACGATCTTGCCGCCGCCCGCCTCGGACATGGGACCAAGAGCCGCCTGGCACATCAGGAACGTGCCCTTGAGGTTCACGTCGATGACCATATCCCATTTTTCCTCGGACATCTTCTTGACCATGGAGTCCTTGTTGATGCCCGCGTTGTTCACGAGAACGTTCAACTTTCCGAACTTGTCGACCACCGCTTTTACCATCTGCTCGCACGCCGCCTTGTCGGTAACGTCCCCGATGACCGCAATGGCCTCGCCGCCCGCATCCGCGATGGCTGCGACCACCTTCGCCGCACCCTCCTCGTTGATGTCCTGAACGCCGATCTTGGCGCCCTGCCCGGCGAACATGATCGCTATCGCCTCGCCGATCCCTCCGCCCGCGCCGGTGATCAATGCAACTTTGTCCTTGAGTCTCATGAGATTTATCCTTTCTTGAGCAGCACGACCCATTCAGAGTCCAGCACCTGCTCGTCCCGTTGGTTGAAAAGCTCGCCCCTGAACGTGGCGGTCCCCTTGTCGCCCTTTGACGACTCCTTGAGGGCCATGCAAGTGAGCTTGAGCCGTATGGTATCCCCGAACTTGACCGCGCCCGTGAACTTGAGGGTTATCTGCAGCACCGCGATGGTGGTCCCCTCGAAGATGCCCAGCTGGTTGGCCAGGCCGGTACCCATGGACGCGCACAGCATCCCGTGGGCTATTCTCCCGCCGAACGGCGAGTCTTTCATGAACTCTTCGTCCGTGTGCAGCGGGTTGTAGTCCCCGGAGAGACCGGCAAAGGACGACACGTCCGCCTCAGTCACCGTGCGGGACATGGTGTCGAACTCCCGGCCCACCTCGAACTGATCGAATGTCATTCCACGCATTTTGTACGTCATTGTATTGATCCTCCGTTCTGCCGGAGAGCATACTAACCTTCCCTTTAGTAGAGGGTCAACCGGAGGAATAATGCCGTTATCATTCAAAACAACAACCCACGGCACAATCGCGTTTGGGTTCTTCAACATCGATTCGGACATGCTGCTGTTGGAGAACAGGTTCTTCTTCGCCACGGATTTCTGTAACTGGATGAACGCGCTCTGTCTCGCCCCGAAGGATTCCCCGACTTCAACCTGGCCGGTCTGGACAATAGCCAGACGAGAAGACGTGGGCGATCTCATGGGCGCCATCAACGGATATCGGCACGTGGGTTTCATCGGCGACACTTACAAGAGATATCCCTTCCCCAAAGCGCCTGAGGACTTCAAACAACGGCCGGAAGGTGATGAACGACAGGGGGAGTTTCGCGAGATGATAGAGAAGTACGCTGTCCGCGAAGACATCGATTTCATCATCAAGGAAAAAACCGGCACGGCAAAAATCGGAGGGATCGGCTTTGACGTGAAGGGCTTTCATGAGTTGATCCGCTACGTGTGGCGAGGTGGATATCCCCGCTGGCGCGACGAAGTGCGACCCGGATACGTCATGGAGATGAAACGGCAAATAGAAAAATCAAATCACTGGTTGTTCAGGGGAATCGACTGGGAAGTCTGAAAGGACAAGGGCGCTATCCGTGTCGGTACCGGATGCCGTATCCGGGATCCGGATATCTCCACGTTACCGCGTCCAGTGGACAGATCACCATGCAGGTGCCGCACTCGAGACATCCGGAATGATCCACGATGACCTTGTGAGTGGCGGGCTCCACCGAATACAGACCGGCCGGGCAGGCGCGGATGCAGATCCTGGTCTCGCAGCGCGCGCAAGTTTCTTCGTCCAGCACGATGTGGCTTTCGTCGTGGTTCTTGATGGCGTTGAGGGCCAGTTTTTCTTCTACCTTCATAATCTCGCTCACAGTTTGAGGATGCGCATGATGTCTCTCATGGCCGCCCACGTTCCAACGGTCCGCCTCATCTCCTTGACCGCTCGCTTGACCGGCACGCCCTCGCCCTTTTCATCAACCTCGAACAGGGATCGCAACATATCGACCACCGCCGGTGGGTATACTTTGTAGATGCGCTCGTTGGACAGGATCTTCGGCGCCTTGCGGTGGGCCCGCATCTCCTCGATCACGAAGCTGTTCGTCAGGGAATTTTTGTAGTGTTGAAGGCACTCGGGACAACCCGGGTCACCCTCCCTGAACTCGATGATGCTGCGCGCGGCGATCACACCGGACGCCATTGCCAGGTCCATCCCCCGAAGAAGGTTGCCGGTGTTGAGCACCAGCCCTGCCGCGTCGCCCACGAGAAAAAGCCCCGGTATCCCCAGCTCGGGAATAGCGTCGAATCCGCCCTCCGGTATGAGGTGCGCGCCGTACTCGACCGTCTCGTAGCCCTGTATCAGCGGCGCAACGTCGGGTCGCTCCTTGAACCTGTTGATCAAGTCGTTGAAGGTATCCTCTTCACCCCGCTGCTCCAGCTCATCCATCTGAACGACGACCCCAATGGAGATGCTGTCCCTGTTTGTGTAGAGAAACCCGCCGCCGGGAAGACCGTCGGTGACATCTCCGAGGTACATGCGCGCCGCACCCTGCCCCGGCGCCACGTTGAACCGCTCCTCGATGACGGAAGCGTCCAGCTTGATCAGCTCCTTGACGCCAACTCCGAAGCAGCGGGGCTCTCGCGACTTCCTCAACCCGGCCTCCACGGCCAGGAACGACAGGGCGCCGTCGGCGGCGACGACCACCTTCGCCCTCACCTCTTCCCCGCCCACCATGACGCCTGCGACCTTTCCGTCCTCGCGGATGAGCTCGTCCACGCGCTGCTCACCCATGACGAAGGCCTCTTTCTCCCCTGCCCTGTCTGCCAGGAACTGATCGAACTTCCCTCGCAACACCGTCACCGAATGCGGGCGATCCTCCCCGACTCCGTGATCCAGTCTGATGCTCGTGCTCGCATCTCCGTGGGTCAGCACAATGGACTCTGATACAACTGTCCGTTCGAACGGAGCGCCCTCCAGAAGATCTCCGCAGAGATCCTTCAACGGCTCCAGGTAGAGGCGTCCGCCGGTGAGGTTCTTTGCGCCCGCCACGTCACCGCGCTCACACACGGCGACCGTCAGCCCGTTTGACGCGAGCTCGTACGCGCAAGCAAGCCCGGCACATCCCGCGCCGACAACAACAACGTCCAGCTCTTCGCCGTCACTCATTTGCGAGCCCTTAACGCCTCGGCCAGCGCCGGCAGTATCTCCATTACATCAC
Source organism: Deltaproteobacteria bacterium (assembly GCA_030591725.1). GTDB lineage: Bacteria > Myxococcota_A > Polyangia > JAAYKL01 > JAAYKL01 > JAUVAN01. The sequence goes on along the minus strand of JAUVAN010000228.1, from coordinate 3,326 downwards.
CCACCATTCCCAGATCCGCTGCCGCGAAGATGGGAGCGTCGGGGTCGGAGTTAACGGCCACGACCACCTTGGAGGTGTTCATTCCCAACACGTGATGGATGGCGCCGGAGATCCCGCAGGCGATGTACAGATCGGGGGAGATTGTCTTGCCGCTCTTGCCCACCTGCTGCTCGTGAGGCCTCTCCCCTGCGTCCACCAGGGCCCTGGAGGCCGCGATTGAGCCGTCGAGAGCATCGGCCAGGGCCTCCACCTTCTGATACGATTCACCCGAGACGCCCCTGCCGCCCGCGACCACCCGCCGGGCGTCCGAGAGATCCTGTCCACCCTGCGCAGATGACGCGCGTTCAACGACAGTTACCCCGGACGATGCGGGGATCTCCACCGAGATCTCCTCCACCGATCCGGGCGCGGCGAGTTTCTGCGCGCCGTCGAAGGCCCCCGGGCGAACGGTTACCATTGCGGGGCGCGACAGGAGGGCCAGCTCCTCGTAAACCTTTCCGCCGAAAACCGGTCTCCTTATCGCCAGGTCGTCCCCTTCCCAGCGAATCTTGACACAGGAACTCGCGAACGCCGCGCCGCACATCGCCGCCAGTCTGGGAACTACCTCGCTGTCCGTATCGTTCGTTCCCGCGAAAATGGCGACCGGTTTCCCCCTGGCCTCCATCAGACCAAAGAGGGCGCCCGCATGAACCGCAGCGTCGTACTCGTTCAGCCTCTCGTCGTTCAGCCAGAGCACACCGTTTACAACCCCGGCGAGCTCATCGGCTGTCGCCCGATCACATCCGAGAAGTACGGCGCGGGCGTCGAGGCCTTTCTCTCTGGCCAGCTCGCGTGCGGCTTCTATTAGCTGGAGGCCGGCTCCTGTTATCTGACCATCCCTGATGCGCGCGACCGCCCATATTTCGTTGCAAGCCATCAGATGACCCCCCGTTGCGCAAGAACGGCAACCAGTTCGTTCACGTCACCCACCATCTGCACTTGCGGTCTCGTGGGCGGCGAATAGTAGCCGAGTCTCTTCAACCGACCCGTGGAGTCAGCCGCAGACACGCCGAGATCTTCCGTGGAGGTGTTTATTATCTTTGCCCGCATGGCCTTCATCACGCGCATTACAACCGGCACGTGAGGCTCGGCCAACCCCTTCTGCGCCGTGACGACTACCGGGAAGCCGGACTCCACCGTCCATGTTTCGCCATTCATTGAATGAGTCATGCGAACCTTGCCGCCATCGGCGTCCACATCGATGGCAGTCGCCGCGTTCACGAGAGGTATCCCCATCAACCCGGAGACCATCGGCCCCACCGCACCCATATCGTCGTCCCCGGCCTGCTTTCCGGCCAGAACAAGATCCGGGTTGAAGGTCTTCAGCCGCGCGGCTATGAGGCTCGCCACGCCAAGGCCGTCCGCACCGTCCATGCTGTCGTCTCCGAGCTGTTCCACCTGGTCTAACCCCATGGCCATGGCCCTTCTCAGCGATTCCACCGAGCGTTTCCCTCCCACGGAAAGGGCCAGGATCTCTGCGTCGGCGTGGGCCTTGCGGATATCGAGCGCCGCCTCTATGGCAATCTCGTCAAAGAAAGAACAGACGTACCTGTCCTCGATGTCCAGTGTTCCATCGGCGCCGATCTGCACGATAGCCTCGTGATCCGGAACCTGTTTGATCAGTACCGCAATCTTCAAGCTCATCGTTCTTCCTCCTTGAAAAGAATCTATCTCCCTGATTTACCAGCCCTGAGGAAAGCCGCGCCGATGGCGTTTCTGAGCACCTCGTGGCACCCACCGCCGAAAAGAAGGAAGCGCGAATCGCGCAGGAAACGCTGCTGGGGATACTCCATTGCGAAGGAGTTGCCCCCGTAGACCCGGCTCGCCTCGTCCACCGACTTCACGCACATCTCCGTTGCGAACATCTTGGCCATCATGCACTCGAACTGGCAGTTCATCCCTTCCTGGATCATCCACGCCGCCTTGTAGGCCATGAGGCGTGAGGCCTCGTACCATGCCCAGTGATCCGCGAACTTGGACCTTATGAGCTGATACTTGGCTATCTTCTTGCCAAACGCATCGCGCTCCAGGGCGTAGCCGCGAGCGTCCCTCATGGCCTCATCGGCGATGGAGCAGGCGTTGAGCGCCGTCATCACACGCACCTCGTTGAGGATGTCCGTGGCCAGCTTGACACCGTTCCCCGGACCATCCCCGAGCAGGTTCTCATCGGGCAGATAAACATTATCGAAGATGAGTTCACCGGTGATGGATCCGCGGGAACCGAGCTTGTTCAGGTCCTGTCCCGTGGCAAAGCCGTCCATCCCCTTTTCCACGAGAAAGAAGCTCAGACCGTCCATTCCCTTCTGGGGATCGGTCTGGGCGAGCACTGTGCAAAAATCGCAGATGGGACCGTTGGTGATCCACTGCTTGCGACCGTTTAGCACCCATCCACCGTCCTTTGCCGTGGCGGTGGTCTTGGTGCCGCCCAGGTCGGAGCCGGATTGATCCTCGGTGAAGCAGATCGTGCCGATCTTCTCTCCCTTTATTGCGGGAACCAGAACGCGCTGCTTGATTTCCTCGGAGCCGAAGCGCTCGACGAAGTAGGTGCCCATCAGGATCTGCATGGTCACCGACATTGCGAAGCCGCATGACCCGCGGGCCATCTCCTCGTAGAAGATCATGGACATCATTACATCCGCGTCCATGCCGCCGTATTTCTCCGGATGACGGAGTCCGAGATACCCGAGCTGCGCGAACTCTTTCCAGAGTTCGGTGGGAAACTCGTTACTCTCGTCTATTTCCTGGGCCTTCGGCCTGATCAGCCGATCCACCGCATCCCGTATCGCCGACCTGAAGAACTCGTGCTCCTCACTGAACTTGAAATCCATACCTGCCTCCTGCGCTGAATCCATCGCTGTCGAGAAAAAGCAAAGTAACACCGCTCATGAACGGTAATCAAGTACCCGCGCAGATCCTGCGCGGGATCCGCGAGATCCCGGGATTCCGTATCCTCCAGCCCGCGCAATTCATGCGCGGGGCACAAAAAAATGTGTCTGACCCCACTTTTACGTGTTGAAATTATTGGGTTTTGGGGGAATCCAGAGCCAGCATCGCTGCGCCGACCCCACCTCGCTCGACGAGATCCCGAGGAACACACCAGCGCTCCTTCGGCCTGTCGAGGGCCAGCCCATCGAGGGCCGATTCGATATCGACACACGAGGGTCGTTCCTCCCCCTCCAGCCCGGTCGGCCAGTTGAACTCGATGACCTTGATCACGCTGGTTGGGCCGAACACCTCCCAGACGGCGGAGGAGAGGTGGTCGTATGACTTCTTGAGGTCATTCTCGC
>JAUVAN010000176.1 GCA_030591725.1 Deltaproteobacteria bacterium | reverse complement strand
TTGTACCCGCACGAGCAGATTGCAGGCACGAGCACAAGCGCCGTGGCGATCCAGACTATTGTCTTCATGACCGTCATATCAGAGATCCAACCTACTCTCTTCACCCCGTCCCTGAAACATGTTCTACTCATCTTATCCGTTGCAATGAAATCAAGGAGAATGAAATGAAAACTATCACATTATTGACACTCGTCACCGCCCTCTTGCTGGTGTGCCCCTTCGGCTGCGGCGACGACGACAGCGGAACCGACTCGGATTCCGACGGCGACTCCGATTCCGACGGGGACTCCGATTCCGACGGCGATACTGATTCCGACACAGACTCGGACACCGACAGCGACACCGACGGCGACTCCGATTCGGACACGGATCCCCACACTGTCACCGAGCGCCTGGAGTTCACCACCTCCATGGGAAACTTCGTGATCGGCCTGTACGGCAACGCCGCACCGATAACCGTGAACAATTTCCTCGCCTACGTGGACGACGGTTTCTACACCGACCTGATCTTCCATCGGGTAATCTCCGGCTTCATGATCCAGGGCGGCGGCTACAACGAGAGCATGGTCCAGGCCCCGACCGATCCGCCCATCACGCTGGAGATCGTCGACTGGATACTGCACAAGCCGGGGGTGATTTCCATGGCCCGCACGAGCGTCCCGGACAGCGCCACCAGCCAGTTCTTCGTCTGCGTGTCCACTTCCACCAGCCTCGACGGCGAATACGCGGCCTTCGGAGAAACCGAGAGCGGCTACGACGTTGTGGAGGCCATCTCCCTGGTGGCCACCGACAGCTCCGACGTGCCCCTGACACCGGTTATCATCAATTCCGTGGAGCGATTGGGGCTGTAGTCATCGGGGATCAGTCCAGAATCGACATATCTCCGCAGCACCACTGGCCGTCCGGGCAACCCATCTTCCATCCATCAAGTGGAGCGCACCCCTGCCCGTCGCACCAGAGTCCGACCGAGAAGTACTTCTCGCACTGATCATCTTTTATACAGCACTTGAGCTTGTCCGAGCTTGGGCAGTCACCGCTCTCATCGTCGGGAAAGGTTCCACCGGGACAATCCTCGGAAGGCGCATCCTTGTGAACACATTTGCCTTCCATGTTCGCCATGTCAAACAGAACAACCTGGCATGTTTCGCCCTCACCCTCTATTTCATCCTCTACTTCAAAGTCGTCCAGGCCGATGATCTGCTCGCATCCCAGGGCCGCCAGAGCAATGAGACATATAGTGAGCATACGCATGACTAAAACCTCCCAGTTATCAGAAGACCCGCGCCGTCGGGCCCGGCGGCGGCTCCCACTTCGACGTTCTTTTCCCTGGATTTGCGGCCGACGATAAGAAGGACAACCCCCGTAGTGATCATCAGGCCCGAAACAACACCCAGGAGGGTGGACATGGTCGCCGCTCTTTTGGCCTCGTCGTATTCATCCTGTTGATCCGGCGGGCATAAATTGTCCGGACAATCGAGTTCCAGATCCTCCGTATGGGACTTGGCGGCCACACCGGTAAGCGCTGTTCCCACGATGGCCGCGCCCCCCGCAGCCAGGGCCACTACCCCCAGAACGCGCAAGGTCTTGGACCCACCGTCGACCTGTTGGTCGGGCACGTAAACCGGCGCGGTTGTTTCTTCCATCACCGGCCCGGTCTCTATCCTGATGGGCAACTCCTGCCCTCCGGCCACCCGAACAAACTCATGAAACAGTTCCTCGCCGGATATCTTGACGACAACTTCGTGCTCCCCGAGTTTGACCATGACCGGTTCGTCGAAGGGCGCCTCTCCCATCCGCCTGCCGTCGACCATCAGGACGGCGCCGTCCTGCGCTCCTTCCACCCTGAACGAACCCACCAGGGTTTTCAGCCGCGCTATCTCCTTGTCCACCGTTTTCTTCCTGTCGGCGGGGACATCGTTGCCGCCCTCCTCCAGGTAACGTGTGTACGCGTCGAGGGCGCGCGGGTAATCCCCGTTCTCGTTCTCGACCTGTCCTATATTGTAGAGGATCTTGAACGCCGGCTTCAGTTCGTAAGCCCGCTGAAAAGCGATGGCTGCCTCCGTGTACTTGTCGGCTTCGTAGAGTTCCTTGCCGCGCTCATACTGTGCACGCGCCTCATCGTCGTTTTCATCGGCGACTGCGCTCCCGATATGCAGGACGACCATGGCAATCAACGTAATGAAAAATAAGAATCGTTTCACTTTCTGCTCCTTGATCATTTGGTCCCGGTGGCGTCGATCTTCATCTCTTCGAGAACAACCTCGGCATGGTGGACCTTCTGCGCCAGGAAGAGCGCGTAACGAATATCCACGACTATGGAGCGCTGCTCCTTTTCCAGATACTGCCAATCGCTGAGCTGCGATTCCGGAGTTCCATCGAATAACAGACCCACAAGCCTGCCCGACGCATCGAGGACCGCAGAGCCCGAGTTGCCTCCGGTGGTATCCAGTGTGCAAGTGAAGTTGACGGGGACGTCGTCGATGTTGGTGTCCACAAAGCTACCCTTGTCTCCCTGCGCCGCCTCCTTGAGATTCTTCGGAACGTCGAACGGGGCCTCGCCCTTGTCCTTGTCGAGCACTCCCTGCAGGTCAGTGATGTATCGATGCACCTTGCCATCCTTGGAGGCGGTGTAGTCGTCTACCTTTCCGTTACTGAGCCGCACCTGAAAATTGGCGTCCGGATATGTGGCCTTCACGGCCTCCACGTACTCCGGTCGTAACACCGTGTCGAAGGTCTCCTCCACCGCGCGATAAGGCCCCTTCTTGATTCGCTCCAGCTCCACCGCCACGTTGCGAGCGAAATCGAGCAATGGATCCTTGAACCTCCTGGCCTCCTTGACGTCGTTGTAGAACAAGCGCCGCCGCTGGAACAGGGCGCGATCCATCTCGGCGCGATCCGGACCATGGGCGATGAGCATTGTCCTGGCGTACATCAGATCTATGGCGGTGGTGACAGGATCCTTCACCGGATCCGAACCTGTCAATTCACGGTAGTACTCGTCGTACGGCTTCTTGGCTTTTCGCGCTTCCTTCTTGAGAGCTCGCTGGGCCTTCTTTCCCCACCTGACGAGCTTCTTGACGGCCTTGATCTGCGCATTCGCGGGGAGCTTTTGCGCTTCCCCAATAATGTGCCCGAGCAGCGCCTTCTCAGCCCCGATGGTCATTTGCTCGTCCAGGAGGTCGGACTTACCAACGGTCTTGTACATGTTCTTGTTCTTGTACGCTTCTTCCTTGCGCTCCCGGTCGGGCTTGACGCGCTCCTTTGTCCACATTGCAATATCCAACGAGGTTCCCACACTCTTGACGATCCATGCCAGCCGATTGAGCATGAAAAACTTGGGGTAGACGCGGTTGAACCGCTTGTAGATCCTATCGATCTTCTTGACGAGCTTCTTATCGACGGTCTTGTCCCGTTGCTCTCTTTTCTCGACGATCTTCCACTGCTCGAAGCTGGTCAGCACGTCGGCGTAGTACTTGGTAGCGTTGTTGAGACCCGCGTCGAGGCCCTGGTAACGACGCTTCGCGAGATCGTCCTTTTCGCTCACCTTGTTGAGCACCTCGAGCAACCCGTCGTAAATCTTCTTGCGGGTGGGCATGTCGACCTGCGAGGCAAAGCGCGCAGACGCGCCTGGATAGTTGCGCTTGGTGCGAGCGGGAAAACCTATCACCAGAACCTGATCGCCCTTCGCCACTCCCTCGGTTGACACCTCCAGATGAACCGACGGCTTGAACGGCACGTTGCTACCCGAAAACGCGGCGCCCTTGCCATCCTCACCCACGTACGCACGCAGGAACGTGAAATCCGCCGTATGGCGCGGGTATCTCCAGTTGTCCACGTCGCCGCCGAATTTGCCCAGAGCACCTTGCGGCGCGTACACGAGGCGAACATCCTTGATCAGCTTGTACACCATCATGTGGTAGCGAAGACCGCCGTCGAGCGGGTCTGCGTCGCAATAGAAACCCTCGCCCTCCTCCCGGCACTCGCTCTCAAGATCCTCCATCGCCAGCCGTATTGCCTCGAACCTCTTGTGCCCCTTCAGCTTCGCGCTGACGGATCCGCGCACCTTGTCAGTGATATCTCGAACATCATCCACCACCATCAGGTCGTAACCAGGGCACGGAATCTCCTGCTCCCGCGTGGCGGCTACGTGCCCCCTCTTCATAACGCCCTTGTGTTCGGCCGTCCCGTCAAGGGCCGCCAGACACCGATAGGCAACGTGGTGGTTTGTCACCAGCAGGCCGTCCGAAGATACAAACGAACCACTGCCTCCGGCAGCAACCTTGGCCACCGCCTTTCGGAGATCCATGAGATCCGCAGGCTCCATCTTCAGCCCGTCTTTCTTCATCTTCTCGAGCGGCCACGACTCCGTGCTGTCCAGCGGGTACATCCCCTCATCGGCGAATACCGTACAGCACACTGTCGTTGTTGTGATGACAAACGCGAACGCGACAAGAATCCTGATTGCTCTCATATTTTCCTCCGATTATTGAAGCCGTCGTTATATGAAATGAAAAATTGGCACATGAATGTACGATGGTCAATCCGCCAGCGCGCTCCGCAGGATCTGCGCGGTCTTCGCATGACCGGCGGTATTTGCGATCTCGGCGGCGTTCTGGCCGAGGCCGTCCCTTACCTTCGGATCGGCGCCTCTTTCGAGAAGAAGAGTCACTACCTCGTGATGTCCCTTTCCGGCGCCGAACATGAGCGGCGTCCAGCCGACACGGTTGACGCTGTTCGACTCGGCTCCCGCATCGAGAAGCAACCTGGAAATCTCGGCGTTCCCGTTTCCAGCTGCCAGCATGAGCGCGTTGAGTCCGTGGCTCTTGGACGCATTTACATCCACCCCGGTCTCCAGCAGGAACCCCACGAATTTCACCCTCCCCTTCCGCGCTGCCACCATCAAGGACGTCTCACCCTTCTTGTTCGCTGCTTTCGAATCCGCCCCCTTCGCAAGCAGTAGTTCACCGATCTTTCGATCCCCACCGAAGGCCGCGGCCATCATTATCGTTCCCCCATCATCGTCCGTGGTGTTTACTGCCGCACCCCTCTCCAACAACAGTTCGACCAGAGCGAGGGTCCCCGAGGTCGCCGCGAACGCCAGTACGGTCTTCCCGTCCGTCCGCACGGTGGAGGCATCTATTCCACGATCAAGCAAGAGGCGCACAACGCTCACGTGCCCCTCGGCGGCTGCCACGATGATGGGGCTCTCCCCTTTCTCCTCCACGGCGTCAGCCCGGGCTCCCTTCTTCAAAAGAAGATCCACAAGGTCAGCGTTCCCATCCATTGCGGCGAACATCAACGCAGTTATCCCCCCGTCGGTCCTGGCGCGCACGTCTGCGCCTGCGTCGAGCAACAACCGGATCATCTGCTCATCGCCCATGCCGGCGGCCACCATCAGTGCCGTGGCGCCGTCTGCCTGTCTCATATCAACCGAGGCTCCACGATCCAGCAACAGGCCGGCCATCTCGATGAGACCGAGGGCCGTCGCGAACATCAGCGGCGTCCTCCCTCCGCCGGACGCTATGTCGACGTCGGCGCCGCCGTCGATGAGCTCCTGCAGTCTGTCCAGATCCTCGGACTGCACTGCTTCCATCAATGGGTTTGCGGCCTCACTGCCTTCGCGCGGCTCCATGTGAACCGTGTACTCGTCTCCCGGCCCTGCGCCTCCGCACCCGATCGCTGACAGGGACGCACACATACACAGCATGATTGTTATCGATGTCACTCGTTCGGTGTTCATGAAAGCCCTCTTTTCCTCAACGATCCGTCAGGGAAATGATATAGTACATTTTATGGCAAGATGGTTTCTCGTATTTTGCATTGCAGCTCTGATCATCGGGCGATTGGGATGCGCAACTGAGCCGACGGGCAACTCGCTCGAGGTCAACAGCGTACACCCGAGTTCCTGTCACGAGGGCGAAACCCCGGAAATCACCATCGAGGGGTACGGCATGCAACCGAGCATTTTCCGGAATGCAAGCTGCTCCGGCAACTCGGTTCAGATGGATGACGAATTCGACGCGACGCTGGGTGACACGATCCTTTCCCATGTTGAGTGGCAAGACTCCAGCACCCTGACGGCCGGTATTCCGGGCACGCTGGAGACGGGCCTTTACGACCTCACGGTGGTCGGGCCTCAGGGAAACACCATCGTTCTCGAGGACGCTTTTGAGGTTCTTGAGGGCGGAAGCGACACGGATACGGACACCGACACTGACATCGACACCGATACCGACACGGATACCGACACCGATGGCGACGACAACGGTACCTCTTGCGAAAACGCGTTCGTCATCAACTCAAACGATTTCGATTACACAGGGGACCTGAACTGGGATGATTTCACGAGCACGTTCACCCCGACCAACTCCTGCGGCAACGGTGGCAGGGACATCTGGTTCAATGTTCACCAGACTCCAAACGAAGCACTGTTGATAACCGAGACCTCCGATGTGGACGTGCTGATCCGGCACGTGACCAGCTGCGAGGATTTCGATTGCATCTACTACTCCGACGAGCCCGAGCAATTGTGCATCGACGGCGATTTGATCTCTGCAATAAGATACATCGTCGTGACGGAGATAGACGCCCAGGCGGGGAGTATTTCCACCATCAAAATGGAAAGCATCGACGGCGATTGCAGTTACTACACCGCAAACTGACGGGGGCTAAAACATGGTTTCGCCCCTACGGGATCTCCTTGTTCAGGAGGCTCGTCTTGCCGGCCCTGACGCGTACCGAATAGCTCTTGCGAAATCCCAGTTCGTCGTTGGCGAGAACCACTCGGTGGGCACCGCTGGTCAGCCGGAGCTTCTTGATGGGAGTGGTTCCGATCTTCCTGCCGTCCACGGTCACCTTCGCCCATGGGCGACAATTGACCTGCAGGTATCCAGTCGAAACGGGCTTCGCAACCTCTTCATTCAGCGGCGCTCCGGCGTCCTTCAGCACGGGCCCGGCTGCGGACGATCCGCGCTCGTCGGGCTCGATCCGCACCACCGGTTGTTCATTCACTTCCCCGTTCGCCGCCATCACCGGCTCGCCCTGCTCAACCGGCATCTCCACTTGCGACGGATCAACATCATCCCCCAACAGGCTGAACCCAGCGCCGATGGCCACACCCGCCAGCAGCGCCGATAAGGCCAACAATATCGGTCGCCCGGACCAGCGCTTCGTCTTGATTGTGCCGGGCGCAATCGGGATGTCCGATCCGGATATATTCGTGGGGGCACTCTCGAAGGTGCCGTCATTCGTGGGTTTCTCCTCATCCGCCCGGATCTGTGGCGCGGGCACCTCGCTACTCGACGGCCTCTTGATACTGGTAGCACCTCCGCCGGCTGCCAGATCCATCAATCCGACCAGGAGTCTTCCCGCTTCACCGGGCGAGTAACGGTGATCTTTCAGACCCGCGAGAACCTGCAGCGCCTCCGCTGCGCTCGCGTACCTGTCCGCCGGATTCGCCTTCAGGAGTCGCTGGACGAAGTCGTTCAACCCATCCGACAACCACGGAATTAGCGGCGCTCTCGGGTTGAACACCTGGGCGAGCACCTCGCGATCGTCCTTCCCTCTGAACAACCTCCTGCCCGACAGCATCTCCCACAATACCAATCCCGCTCCGAAGAGATCGGACGCGGGCCCCGCCTCCTGCGCACTCGCCTGCTCGGGGGAGAGATATGCGAGCTTTCCCTTGATCACGCCGGTGCGTGTCGCGCTCGATCCGCCCCGGGCTTTCGCTATTCCAAAGTCGGTCAATTTCACGAACCCATCCACCGAAACGAGTATGTTGTGCGGAGATATATCCCTGTGAATCACCGGCATCTGGACGCCGTCGACGGTGTTGGCGTGCGCGTGCTTCAAGGCCTCGAGGAGTCCCTCCGTAACATGGAGGGCAAACTCGACGGGACCTCGAACACCCAGAGCCGCAGTCTCCTTGAGGATGTGCCGAACATCCATCCCCTCGACGTATTCCATGGCGAGAAACAACCGACCATCGTATCGATCGAAATCAAAAACCTGGACGATGTTCGGGTGCTGCAGGTTGGCGGAGATTCGGGCCTCGCGCTCGAACATCTCCACAAACTCGGGGTCGTCACATAACTCCGGCCTTACGCGCTTGATGCAGACGGGCCTGGTAAACCCCGAGGTGCCGGTGGCGGTTGCCCTGAAGACCTCGGCCATCCCCCCTCTGGCCACCAGGGCCTCGAGACGGTATTTTCCACACTGTCCTAGCAACCCGATCCTCCTCGCTCGAAATGATCGAACCCCGCTGACGCAGGATTGATCCTCGTTCCATCACGAATAACAATCACTTCGGGGGCGCCGCCCACAAT
>JAUVAN010000204.1 GCA_030591725.1 Deltaproteobacteria bacterium | reverse complement strand
CCCATCCCGCCCCGCCCGATGAGATCGACTAACCGGTAACGGTCAAAGATGACCAGGCCGAAAACTGGATAGGCGGGAACTGCGGAGGCACCATCCTCGGTCAACAGGCGATTTCCGCAGGCGCCGCAGAAGGCTGCCTCCATCTCGACGGTGTCGTGGCAGTATGGGCACTTGGTCAAGAGATTCCCTAAAGAGCGCCTATCGCTTTTTGCGCTTCCTGGATTTCTTGTTATCCGTCCTTAAAACGAAATCGGCATCGAGGGCCGGCATCGTTTCCTTGCGTCCTCCTTGCAGATCCACGTCCCAGGTACCTCGAACAATACCGTATACGCTGACCATGGACTGCAGCCCGGCATCGGTCTCGCCTCTGAAAGCCACGTAAACCGCGCACTTGGCCCCGACGGGGCATCCCTCGCCCACGTAGAGCAGGAACGCGGTGACCCCTTCCTCGGTGCTGATATTGACTACGCGGCCCCGGAAATTGACCTTTTTACCCGCGTAGACATTCGGGTCCCGGGCGAGAGTCGGGTAGTTGAGACCCTTGTCCAGATCCGAGGACCACTCGTCTATGGCCTTGTCGAGGCTCTGGATTCTGGTCACCTTCACGGTCCTGGTCCTGGGCGCCTTGCCCGGCGCGCGCGCAACCACCGTTATGAAGTGCTCCCCGATCGCCGCCAGGGAAACCGTGCTGTTGAAGCCGGCCGCCGTCACCCCGACAACCTCCTCGTTCACCGTAACCGTGGCTCCCTCCTCGGCAGAGCCGGAGCATGTCACCGACTCCATGGCCACCACAGCCTTGTCCGCTGGCCGGTCCAGCCGCAGCGACGTGACCGGTATCGTAACCACCTGCTGTCCTTGTTCGATACTCCCATCGGCATCAGTGAGCTGAAAGGAAACCCGGTGGATCAGGCTGTCTCCGGTCTCGGCGTCCGCGACCTGAACATGGGAGAGGGGGATCTGGTGTGCAAATACGCCGTTCACGGTCTGCACCGGTCGCCCACCTATCGCCAGTTGGATCCCCGGCGCCACCTGGAAGTTCAAAAGGAAGAACGGCTGCGCGGTCGCGAGGCCGCTCAAGTCCGTGGACACCGTGTGCCGCAAGACTACCGTAAAGGTGTGCATTTCGGGGTTCTTCTGAGGCTCCGTGTAGATCACCTGCACCGAGTTCACGCCCAGAGCCAACTGCTTCATGGGAAGATCGAACCGGGCCTGGCCGTTACCGACCGGAACTGTCTGCCCCTGCGCCTGCACAGTGGTGCCGACGGGAGCACCGGCAAAGGTGAGGACCACACTGAGGCTGTTTCCATCCGCCGATGGAAACACCTGGGGTTTCAGATCGCCGCTTCCCTTGAACACGAGAAGGTAGACAAGGAGGCCGGCGCCTATTGCCACTATCACACCGGCGATGATGGCCACGATCAGAAGTCCACTTCCGGATTTGCGCGGCAGAGACTCGGCCTCGTCCGGCCACTCGTCGGCCGGATCGGGATCTGGATGGTGTTTTTCTTCCTGGGGAATGCAGGCCGTCGGCGCCTCCATATCTGGTTCAGGTTCTGCGGGTACGCTGGCAGCGGGTTTGGCTACCGGTTCGAGGGGTGTAGTCGGGGCCGACGGTTGGCGAGCAGGTTGTGCCTGTGCCACCGCTTGTTTGGCCGCTTCCTCCGCCGCTTCGCCGGTCACCGCAGGCATTCCCAGAACGGTTCGCTTCGCCTTGAGCGCTTCCTGCGTCGACATGACAGGAGCGGGCGCGGCAGCCGCCTGAACCGGTTTTGCCATGGGCGCGGGCGTGGCTGCGCCCGGTTGACCCGCAGGAGGCGCCACCACGACGGCAGGAACCCCCATAACAGTCCGCTGGTTCTCCAGGGCCTTTTTCTGCTGCGCCGCAGGCATCGGTGCTGGAGCTACCGCCGCCATCGGAGCCGGCTTGACAGCCGCCGGCGCCGGTTTCGCCGCCACGGGGGACACGCCGAACATCATGGTTTTGGCCGGAAGCCCCTTCGACTTGGGCGCCTCTTGTCGCACCTGCCCGGGATCCCCTTTCATCGGGCTGCCGCAGGCGCCGCAGAATTGAATATTATCGTCGTTGGACGTACCACACATCTTACAGTTTATCGCCACCTCGAAGACCTCCAGGTTGCCGATGTCCAATAACGCGTAGTCAGCAACTGATGATAGTTGTTATCAAATGAGGATGATAATCAACGTTGAACACATTCACAAGGACTGTACACCTGCAAGGTTCTACTTCCTTCCTTGGGACCCGGTAGCAAAAATCGTCCTGAATCGACCGCGATTGCCCGACAGCTCCACCACATGCGCCATCCCCACCGAAGAACCGCCCTCCACCAACGTCAGCGGCACCGCTTCAACGGCGCCGGCCTGGAGGTAGAGCGTGTCGTGCCATACCCCTTGCGCCGCCGGTGTCTTCCCGTCCTTCTGTGTCGCCTGACCTCCCGATTCGTAGACATGCCCGAAAAGGCCAAATCTGATCCGCGCCCCGGCCATCATCTTCTCGAGCGCCGTGTCACCTATGTTCACTCCTCCCCGACCCCGATCCACCGAGTGAACGCCTTTCCCCAGGGGCGGAGAGGCCGAAACGAGGACTGTCGTCCTGTCGCTCTTTGCCAGCGAAGCCACATCCGCGAGATCCCCCGGCTCGTACGAGCAACCTCTCTCCCTTGCCTCAAGATAAAAAGCGTTGTGGTAACCGGGAAGACTGATCAGGGAGATATGTCCCATTCGCACACGCCGCACGACCGTCATATCAATGAGCTGTGGGCTCTTCTTCCCGGCCTTCTTGATGGACTCGCGAAACACGTCGAGGCTCTCTTGTGCGCCGGGGCTGATGAACACGGGCACAGGGGCCTTTGCGAGCTCCCCAAGGATCCCTTCCATCTCATCCTTCAGGAGCCCGACCCCCCCCGCCACGACGACCGCCTGGACCCCGGCCGCCTTGAATCTCTTCAGAAAAAAGGTCAGGTTTTCCATGGTCGTCGGGTTGGGCTCATTGATCCCCGCGAGCAGGCCGAGCACCACCACACCACGCTCTATTCCACGCACTTCAAGTTCGTACCCGTCTCGCTTGACGACCAGCGGCGGCAGCTTGAAGCTCTCTTTCACGCCGTCGTCATGGGTGAGGGCACACCTCAAAAACGGACCACCCTCCTGATCGCCCGACGACGGCTCACCGGGGCCGCTGCAGGCCGCGATGAAGAGAAACATCGTCATGATAAATGGCACGCGCGCGATCATGGCGGGATTGTACGTTGACGCCGGTTAACTGGCAACAGGAGAGGGATCGTACGGAGTTCGAATTTCACATCATCGAACGGCTACTTCTGTAGCCACCCGCCGACGTCATCTGTATCGCCACCCTCTGCCGTAGCCCCGGCCGCCCCTGCCATAACCGTTACCCCGGCCTCTGCCGCGTCCCCACCCCAAGTCGTCGTCGTCGACATCGGCGCCCGGGCCGTATCCACGCGAGTAGTAGCGGTTGTACTTCTCGAGCTGCTCCTCGGTAAGCAGATCCATCACGTCTTCACGGAACCTGAGCCAGCTCGCGTCAATCTGTTGCTCGAGTGAATCGAGGCTATCGAGGGTGGCTGCGATCTTCTTCTTGCTCGCATTGGGTGACTCGTACAACACTGAGAGGCGCTGCTCCACCTCGTCGATCTCATCGAGAACATCTTCCAGGCTCTCCTGGGTCTTCGCATGGAGTCTGTCGACCTCGTCCTGTTGCGCCCCGGTCAACCCCAGGGCATGAATCATGCGTGGTCCGAACATGCAGTTTCTGCGATCCTGTGCTTGCAAGTTTGCCGCAATGAGCATCGTTCCCACGAAGGTCAAGAGCAGCAGGAGTCTGGGTCGTGTCAGAGACATTGTTCATTCCTCCCGGTTTTCAATACTTGAATATAAAGTATTATATCTCAAGATGAGTAAAGAAACAGCTAAATTTTCGACTCTGTAAGGAGCAGTGGAGATGTCCGGCATTTCATGGAAGCTTGACAACGCATGTATGTGGATTATAATAGCTATAGGTGTCCACATCGAGGAGGTGTGACTGTGCGTACAATACAAATGACTCTGGATGAGGATCTTGTTCGGGCAGTTGACCGTGTTGTGAAGAGACTCAACACTACGAGATCGGCATTCACTCGGACTGCCCTTCGTGATGCCATTGCAAATCTACAGACAAGAAAGTTGGAAGCGGAGCATCGACGAGGTTATGAGGATAAACCTCCGGGGCAGGATGAGTTCAGCATCTGGGAAGATGAACAGGCCTGGGGAAACTGATGAACAGGGGAGAGGTCAGGTGGTACAAGTTCAAGCAGCCGGACAAGAAGCGTCCCGTGGTACTGTTGACGCGCAACTCCATTCTAGATTACCTGGGCGAGGTTACCGTGGCGCCTATCACAACAACAATTCGAGATATTCCCAGCGAGGTCTCATTGAATAAAGCGGACGGAATGCAAAGAGACTGTGCAATTAACTGCGACCATATTCAGACCGTGTCGAAAGGCAAAATCGGGAAGCTCATCACCGTGCTCACCTCACAGAAACAACAACAGCTTGGCCGGGCGATCCGTTTCGCAATAGATCTTCGATAGCGGCTAAAAATATACTGCTACACCACGCCGCGCGTCAGCGTCACCACATCGAAAAGTGGATCCAAGGGGATCTAAAGACTGGGACTCTTGTATGGGCAAAAGGAGAGGCTTGTTCAGGATCTCACTCCCGAGCCTCTTCGAGCCGGGCGAGGACCCTTAGCGCATCATTGACTTCGCGCGAATTCTTGAACACCTCCGCCACATCGGGGTCGAGCACAATGACGTTAGTTCCCTCGGCAAACCGGCCAGCGTATCGACCACGCTCGCCTCCGCTGAAGTCATACTCAGCTTTCATTTCTCCAACACGATCATTTTTGATCTTCGCCATGGTAGCTCCTCTTTTCCCGCGCGGTAGCCCGCCTCGCACTGATGATCCGCAAGTCATCACCCCTGTCGACATGCACCACAACTAGTATTCTACCAGAAATGGCCATGCCCAATGTCGCCAATCTGACTTCGTTGGAGGAATGATCGCGATCCTCGATTGTCATCGACAGCGGATCGGCGAATACCGTCGCCGCCTCCTCGAACACTACATCATGCTTGCGGGCATTTGCCGCTGCCTTCTTCTCATCCCAAACGAACTTGAGCAACGAAACCCTCCATAACCGCGCAAATACTGAGTCTGGAACCCTTGGAAGGAGAGTGTACGTCGCGGCCAGGTAACTGGCAACAGGAGAGGCTTGTTCGGAATCCTCTTGTGACAAGTGATGAGTATTGACCTTATCCCCGCTATCTCTTGGCCTTGGCTGGCGGTCCTTCGCACTTCTCGAGTCGGGCAGCGCACTCGTTGAGCTCGCGGGTCAGGGCCTGGTAGGCTGCTTCGTCGCACTTCGCGCTCCCACCGTCGATCCCGGCCGACTCGCGCTTCTCTTTCTCGATCTTTTGCCGAAGCTCCTCCATTGCGGCATCGTGCTCAGAGGGCTTACCGAGCTCTTCGATTTGTTTCATCAGGCGCTCGATCTGCCTGTCCTGCCTGTTCTGCATGTTCTGTCTGTTGATTTCTCTGTAGTCGGGTCTGGGAGGAGCGAGGATGTCGCAGCCGCAGTAGAGCACACCCATCACAACCGCAACCATTAAAGCTGTCGACCTCATCGTATGGTTCCTCCGCGGATAATCCGCATTAAGATATGCCATTCTTGACATGTTAGATCTTGGGCGACAAAGTTGCCCTTCCTGAAGGTGTTATATCGTAATGTGAGATAAGCGACAGCCGAATTTTCGGCAGCGTACAGCGTCCTCAATAGTCCCAGTCATTATTTCCGCGCTATTTGTAGACGTAGAGTCTCAACGCGATGATCTCGTATGGGGTTCCATCTGCGGTGCTGATGTTGTCGTACTCGGCGCCATCTGACATGAGGATGTCAAAATCGATGGTGTTATCGGCGCCGACATTTATCGAGTCGGTGATGTCTATTTTATCGCCAATCTGAATTGAGCCCGGACACCAGCCGTTCCGGTTGTATTCCCAGGTACCATACTGCGGGCTTATGGGGTTTTGTGCGCAGTCGTCACGCCAGGGATTCACAGAATGGACAGTTCCGTTGACCATGACATCCTGGCGCATCTGGCAAAATTCTGCGCAGTTTGAGGTAAAACCGAAACCATGGCCGGTCGCTGTAACGTGAGCTTCCACTCTGGTTGCATCACCTGGAATGGAAACGGTGACCGGATCGATCTGAGAATCGACGTTCGCCACAGGATCAGTATCTCCAACATTGATATTACGTCTTCCCCAGACATTGACGATCTCATCCGCGCCCTCGTTCGCTCCGGGGTAGAAGACGAACTTGACGGATACGCGCCAACCCTCACCGTTGGAATGATCCGGCCCGACCCATGTGTCGATAAAAGAAGTCAGAGTCTGTTGACCCGTGAGTAGATCGGCCATCGGCGTGACGTCAATGTACTGGCACATCTCGATCTTGTAGGGAGTCATGTGCCGGAACAGCTCAATCTGCTCCCACTCGCCTGGGTCATCTTGCGGGTTCAGAACCATCTGTACGCTACCGGCGCGATCCCAATGATCGCAAAGTCCGCTCTGGGGACATTCCAGATTGAACCACATTCCAACTTGGGCCCAGTCCGCCGGCTCGGGGAAATCAACTATGGCTTCAACCGTCCTTAAATCTTCGTCACCGAAGTACTGATAGACCTGATCGAAGGCCGTGACGATTGTGGCACCCTCGGGGAACTCTTCTTCAGGACAGAGGTACCACGGTGCCTGCGCATCGAAATCGTATGTCGCGACGTCTGTGTCGGAATCCGTATCGGTGTCAGATCCCGAATCTTCACCGGCGTCTGGTGTGTCCTTCTTTTTGTCGTCACTGCATGACCAGAGAACCAGAGTGAACGAAAGAAGAGCAATAATGAAAACTCGAAAAGACATTGCGACCTCCTTGCCTTGAAAGCTTTTCGTCAAACGGAAATGTATGTCCAAACACCGTGGCGACGCCAGTGTGCATTTGAGAAAGAACCAGGGAATGCTCTCTCTTTATTCTCCGAGTCGGCCGATTCTCGCGCCGACCAGAACACCGTTGCCCTGCACGGCGGCATCCGTATATGGGGAGATTCGCGTATCGGCGGGCAGATTGAAGAAACCCGTGACGTATGCCTCGAACACATCCTTCACAATCTGGAAGGAGATCCGGGGACTGATATTCACCGTGTGGCCGACTTCGTGGACCAAGATCTCCGGCGGCACCCCTACCCTGAGCAGGTAGTCGTGATCGGACCTATAGAGCACCGTAGCCGACAACACCAGGCGATCGTCAACCAGCTTGCCGTGGCCGGTAACCGCCAAAATGTGCTCGGGATTTGCGCCGGGATAACCTACCGTATTGAAGGACGCCTCGGGCGGGTTAATGAATGTCTGGTACGTGTACGCGGCGCGCACGAAGGAAGACGACGACGGCATCAAGGTCAACGCCATCTCACCACCGATCACGTCTCGCTTTCCCAGATTTTCGTATGACTTGTAGACCAGGGGCTCGAAGTCCTGGAACACCAGATTCGACAGGTGATTGTAGAAGACTGTCGGACCTATTT
>JAUVAN010000507.1 GCA_030591725.1 Deltaproteobacteria bacterium | reverse complement strand
TGCGCTTTCGCACCAGCGAAACAGAACAACCCATCACCTCGGATATCTCCCGATAGGTCATCTCCTCGACCACCGCGTACATCATCGTCTCCCGGATCTTCTCATCGAAACCGACCATCACCTGCATCACGAAATCCCTGGACCATGTCTCTACCGGCTGGTGCGGCTCCGGCTCGACGAGCGCCTCCTTGTCGAGACGATCTCGGTTTTTGGAGTCACGGATCCGGTTGAGGCAGATGTTTGTGGCTATTCGGTACAACCAGGTGGCGGGGGAAGCCTGACCGCGAAAGCTAGCCATTGAGCGCATGGCGCGGATGAACACCTCCTGGGAAGCGTCCTGCGCGTCGTCCTCGTTGCGGAGTATGGAAAGGCAACGACGGCGAACCATCCCGCCGTAGCGACGGTAGATGTCCTCGATTTCCCTTGAGCCGGCCATCATGCACGTTCCCCTTGTGGTGAAAACATTCACCGCGTTTGCATGCTGCGTCAAGTTGCTGATGGGAATTGCCGATGCGATCGCGTTCATGATCACCAACCTTTCATAGGGTTGGACACATACCGCCGCCAAAAGTGTCACCGAGAACATCAACTATGGTATTAATGAATGGTTTGTTCGACGCATACCAGACGCTTGTCCTGCTTCGCCCGCTTTGGCGTGCTTCGCAGGATGAACGAGATTATTGAGGAGGAGAAAAATGCTTGACGGTAACCAGTTACTTTCGCGGATCTCCGTGAACTCCAAAATTTTCGGCGGTAAGCCGATCATTCGCGGCCGCAGACTCGCGGTGGAACACGTGCTGGACATGCTCGCCGCTGGAGACTCGCCCGAAACGATCCTCGCAGGCTACGACTGGCTCGAGATCGAGGATATTCGGGCTTGCCTTGTCTACGCCCGGCGCCTTGTCGGGCACGAGCGTGTGGAGCCCTTGCTCGACGACACAGGCTCATGAAGCTGCTCCTGGACAGCTGTATCTGGGGTGGAGCAATTACCGAGATCTCAGCGGCCGGACACGACGTTGCGTCCGTGACGAACTGGAAAGAGGACCCAGGAGACGAGGAGGTGCTGGCCTCGGCCCATCGAGAGAGCCGCGTCCTGGTGACATTAGACAAGGACTTCGGTGAGTTGACGATCGTCCACGCTTTGCCGCACTCGGGGATCGTGCGCCTCGATGGTTTCAGCGCGAAACAACAGGGCCCGATCTGCGTACGCCTGCTCAGGGACTACGGCGAAGAACTGCTGGCAGGTGCACTCGTCACGGCTCAACCGGGCCGCGTGAGGATCCGCGAGGGATCTTAATTCGTGAATCGAATGTCTGATATCCGTAGAGCAGCGATTCGGCGATCCAGTTGCCGATCTTTCTGGCGCCGTGTTCGGTGGGATGAATGAGGTCGCCGCCGCCGAGGCCTTTCCTGTACCACCTGCCCATGCCGCCCTTCCCCCCCATGGCGTTCCAGGTGTCGAAAAACGCGCATCCTTCCGCAAGGGACACTTCCCGCTGGGCATTAGACAGCTTGCGCGGCATCTTCCAGGAGTCGAATTTCCCGCCGTGTTTCTTCTTCGCCTGATCCAGGGGACCCACTACCAGAAAGGAGGTATCCGGCCACGC
>JAUVAN010000388.1 GCA_030591725.1 Deltaproteobacteria bacterium | reverse complement strand
GACGTTCGACCCGGCGTTGCTGGAGTGGGTAGACGGGCGGACCTTCCGCGCAAGGATCTACCCGGTGCCGGCAACGGGCGAGAAGCGGGTTGTGCTTTCATATACCGAGCTCTTGCCCCTGGCGGACGGAGTGTACAGATACGTCTATCCAATGGGCGGCGGCGACGAGGTGCGCATACAGGAGTTCTCGCTAAAGGTGGATCTTGGGGATGAAGGCGAGCACATGGACATCTCCACCTTGCTGGATGCCCGCGTTGAGAAGGATGGTACAGAGGTCTCCATGCGGCGGTCGGGTTTTGTCCCGCGCTCGGATTTCCTTCTGGAGATGCGGCCCAAAGAAGAGGTGGATCCGTTGAGGGTGATGCGCTTCGAATCGGGCAAGGACGAGGCGGACTACGTGATGCTCCGGTACTCACCGGAAGTCGAATGGAACAAGAAAACGGAGATCCCGGGCGACGTGGTAGTCGTTCTGGACACCTCCGCCGGAGGGGATGATTCGGATCGTCAGGTTCGCGCCGTCGCAGTGGAGGCGATCCTCCGCGCCCTTTCTGACACTGATCATTTTGCGGTGGTTGCGGCGGATCTGACGCCGCGAGTGCTCTATCCCGCAAAAGGCCTCGCCCTCGCGCAGGAGGAAAATGTCTCCGCCGCCGTCGAGGTCCTCTCGGAGGTGTCTTCCTCCGGGGCGACCGATCTCGGAGCCATGTTCGGCGTTGCTCTGGAACTGGTACACGAGGCGCAACAACCGGCGGTGGTGTACGTGGGCGACGGCCTGGCCACAGTGGGAGAGACATCATCGGACAAGCTGACCGAGAGATTCCGCCGTTCCCTGGGGGATTCAAAAGCGCGATTCTTTACAATAGCCGTGGGAGCTGACGCGAACACATCGCTGCTGAAGCGCCTCTCCGGGGTCGGCGGCGGAAGCTCCTTCCGCGTCGACTCGGCTCAACAGACTGTGCAACAGGCCCTGAGGTTTGTCGGCATGCTCAAGACTCCGACCATCACAGATCTGAAAATAGACGTCGGCTCGGGTATGGATCAGCTTTTCTCCACAGTGGCGGGAAAGGTGTCGGAGGGTCAGGAGATAGTCCTCCTCGCAAGAACCCACCACGCCCTGCCGGAAGAGATCAAGGTGACCGGTCGCCTGGGCGACCAGCCGTTCGAGAAGATCTACAAGACCGAGGTCGCGGAAGGGGACGAGTACGGTTACATCCCTTCCATCTGGGCGCGGCTCTACCTCGAACGCATGATGGGAGAAGGGCTCGACGGGCGAAGGGGATCCATCATCACACTGGGACTCAACTACGGCCTGATGACGCCGTTCACGTCGTTCCTGGTGTTGGAGAACGAGCAGGCGTACATGCTCCAGGGAGTCAAGCGCAGGAGCAGGTTCCACCGTTGGAGCGCCCTGGACTCCGCAGATACGGGTGCAAAAATCGCTTCAAAGGAAGCCGTCGGGTTCCCATTGTTCCTGTTCGGTTGCTCCGATATGAGCATGCCGGCGGGAGAGCCGATGGCCGAGCAGGAAGTCGCCTCCGTGGAGCTTGATGAATCACAGGGGCGTTTTTCGGGTTCGCCGGCGCCGGCCGCGCCGACAGAATCGGCCACTGCCGCACCGGAGGCAGAAGAAGCAGAGTCCATGCGGGCGATGGACAAGCCCGGGGACATGGGGAAGGATTACGCCCCCAAGAAATCCGCCAAGCGAAAGGCCGCGCCCAGGGGTGGAATGGATAGGTTGGACGATCTGCTTGGCGGCTCGATCAACGGCAAGAAGTCCGGTTCCGGTACCGGAGGTGGATACGGACTGCGCGGCGAGAAGACGCGTGAGATTGGAAGGGGACTCGGCACCGAGGGCGTCGGCTGGACGGACGGAGGGGAGGGGCAAAACGTCATTGCTGTTACCAACCCGTACACGGATACCACCAAGTCGAAAAAGAAACCGTTGTTCAGTCGGGGGACCTGCTCCGACGCGTCGAGGCGTCCGCTGTACCAGAGGCGCGTCCTGTGGCGCGGCCGGCTCATGCGGGCCAACGACGCCTCGGGCTACCTGCGCATCTTCAGGGAAGCGGGGGAACGCTGTGAGCTGCCCAGATGGAAGCAGCGAAAGGTTTTACTCGATCTCATTGAGGGCAGGGCGCGAAGCGGCGAGCAGGTGAGGGATCTGCTTTCGGTATTCAGAAAGTATCCGTCGATGAACAAGTACCTGCGTCGAAAGATACTCAAGCGGGCGCTGGATCCGGATATCACCATGGGCCTCTATTTCCCGTCAGGGGTTAACTGGGCGCAAGTGCAGCGGGGGTTGGCAGCGCTCAAGACTCCCGAGGCTCGTGTAACCGAGATGAGAAAAATACTTGAGAGCCATCCCGACGATCCCATGGGCAGGAGCTTGCTCATCTACGCGCTGGTGGAGGCAAAGGAGACCGAGGAAGCCATGGCCGTGGCGTCCCGTCTGAGAAGGGACGGCATGGCGGGACCCTCGGTGCTCGCGGTTCTGTGCGATCTTCAGGCCGAGGCCGGGATGGTGCCCGAGGCGCGGCGGACGTGCTCCGAACTGGTGGAGTTCAACCCCGATGATCCCGGTGCGCGACAACGCCTGGGAGATCTGTTCCTGCGGCAAGCCTGGTATGCGGACGCCTACAGGCAGTACAAGACCCTGGTGGAGTCGTTCGAAGGCGCCCCGGGAGCGCTCTTGAGGCTCGCCGCTGCGGCGGCCGGCATGGGCAAGGTGGACGAGGCGCTTCGCATCGAGAGGAAGGTAGCGTCGGGGGACGGTGAGCCGGGGCCGATGGATCCCAGGCGATGGGCGAGATTGCACTCGGCGGCAAGGCTCGCCGGGATGATCCTCGATGCCAAGGCATCCAACGATAAAAACAACATCAAAGCTCTCGAGCGCAATCTCAAGCGAACCCAGGTGTTCGGATCGTCCGCGAGCATCGTTGTGCTGGTGTGGGAGGATCTACACGTCAAGATGGATCTCGGGGCCATGCGCGAAGACGATGAGTTCCCGGTCTCGGAGAGGATCTCCGCCGACCACGTGGGCTTGCAGATGATGGACCTGGGCAGGAAGGCGCCCGCCGACGTCAAGATCTCGGTCAAGCTCAAGGGAGCGCCTATGCGACGGGCCGTGAAGTTCAAATTGTTCACCATCACCTGGGATGGAAAGAACTTCACCATCGACCGGCAAATCTCGCAAATCGAACCGGGGGAAACCACCCCGGAGGGCAGTGAGCCAGCGTAAATTATTGACAGTTCAGCTATCGCTTCTGGCGACGGCGACAGATGCCGGTCTGATGATGTCATCGCCCATGAGATATCCCTCCTGGATTACTCCAACAATCTGACCGTCATGTGAGGGGTCGTCAGCGCGGACCACGGTGACGGCCTTGTGTATCGACGGATCGAAGTGATGCCCCAGGGCGTCCACACGCTGGATCCCGAGGGCCCCGAGCTTTCCCAGGAACATATCGCGGACCATCTTCACTCCATCGAGGAGGGTGTTCAGGTCGTCGGTCTGTTTGGTAGCTTCTATTGCCCGGTCCAGGTTGTCGATGATATCAAGAAAGTCGACCAGGAGAGATCGACGACTGCGCTCCATGTCCTTGAGAGTCTCTCTCCTGATCCGGTCACGGGCGCTTTCAAAATCGGTTACGGAACTTTCGTGGGACGCGGCGATCTCTTGCAGTCTACTTTCCCTGTCCGCAAGATCGCGTTCCAACTGCGCCACGTACTCGGGTTTTCGCTCAGTTTCAGGTGTTGCCTCGCCGAACGTAGACTCGT
>JAUVAN010000351.1 GCA_030591725.1 Deltaproteobacteria bacterium | reverse complement strand
TCAAGGTCGATTTTCCGGCGAATACCTGAGTTCGTTTGAGACCACGCTCCAGAGCCTTTGTCTTGCTCGCGTCCTTTCCTGTCCTTGCCTCCATGATCATTCCGGCCAGGCGGGCCGCGGAGTGCAACCTTGCCCACAACCTGGGATCCGAGGGCCCCGGCTCTCCTTGCGAGGAGGCAACCTTGCGCTCCAGACGCAACGCCTCGTCGATCTTGCCCATGCCCGCCGCAGCAGCAGCGAGCCTCAACATGGCCAGTGGATTCTCTTTCGCAGCCTCCACCAGGGTCTTGAACTGCCTGTACGCGGCGTCGTACCAGCCGTGTCGCAAGAAGAGATTTCCCAGCTGCTCACGGGCGGCCGGATCGTCCGGGTTGAACTCCACCAGCTCGGAACAGCTTCTCTGGGCCTCTTCTTCGAACCCCGCCTCCGCCTGGAGATCGCACATGATCCGCAGCACGGCGGGGCCGGCCAGCCCGTCCCTTCGCAGACGATACGCCACGGCCAGCGCCTCCTCGATCTCGCCGGCATCCAGAAGAGTCTGGGCCAGCAGGCTGCGACCGGCCGGATCGTCCGGGTATTCCTTCAGGAGTTCTCTGACCTTCTTCAGCCTGTCCTCATCGGTCTTCATGGCCGCGAGCCCGCGCCGCACGGCGCTCCAGTTGACGCCGTCGTTGAAATAGAGACTGTAGACCATCTCCGTATCGAGCGATCGCCGCAGGATCTTGCGACGCAAATATCTCTGGAAACCGGGATAGCCGGAAAAGGCTGTCAGCAGACCGCGAACGTCCTTCGGCGTGCCGACACGGTTTTCGAGCATATCGAGCAACACCCTTCTGTCGCGCCACATATCAAGCTCGCAGCGCTTGCCGGCCTCGAAGAAGATCCTCGCCATCTGGTCCGGCCCCGACGCTCTAGAAAGGCGCCTCGACCACAGAATCCGCCGCAGACGAAGGGGCCTCTTTGAGGCGTCCGAACAGACCTCCTTCTTGAACGGAGATCGCTGCACCACCGTCTCATACGGATTCCCCGTGGCGATCTGAACTACCGGAGCAGGTTCCGGCTTCGGCTCGCTTTCCTCCGCCACTTTCCCGGATCTCCGACCACCGAGACCTCCGGCGCCTCTCCCGTAGCCGGTGCCTGTTCCACCACCACCCCCTTGGCCTATGGTGCCGAGATTGCCCAGTCCAATGGTTCCCTCTCCCGCCTGTTTGCCACCCTTGGAACTGAGGCTCGCGAGGATCCCGTCAGTCTGCGCCTGATCGATGGCCCTCTCCCTGTCCATCGAGGGATCAGGGCTGCCGGACGGTCCCGCGATACCGAATTTGTTGTCGGATTTGGTTGCGTCCCGCTTGCCCATCTGGCCTTCTTCTCCCTTGTGGCGCTTGCCCTTCCCTCCTTGTTCTTCACCGTTCCTTTCATTCTCAAGCAATTTTACAAAGCGATCAGACATCTCCTCTCTCGTCTGCTCATCAACAGAGTCCTTCCCATCTCCCGGTTCCGCCGAAAAACAACCTGTAAGGGTCAACGGAAAACCGAGAGCCCCGACGGTCAGATCCGCGAGATCGACGCCGTCGTCAGCATCGGTACGCCCGGTCCAGCTTCGATTCCGTGATCGACGCTCGATCCCCTGCGCCTCGTAGGCCGCGTCGCTCTCCAGCACCAGGAACGACGTGAACGGAGTCATCAGAGCGTAGTTCAATCCCAGGGAGATGATGGTGCCGCGGCTCTCCTGCAGCCCCTCGCCCATCAGGCGTTCGAGATATAGCCTCCCCCACATGCCCGGGATGTAATCGTACTCCTCGCCCTCTTCCTCGCTGACCTCGTATTTCCGCTCGAAAGGCTTTCCCTCCAGTCGTCCGGTCACCTTGATCTCGTCCGGAAGCGCATGATGGGTCCTTGCCAGAATGATCATCTCCTGGCCCTCGGATATCTTTCCGGAAACCATGGAGAAGACCTGATCGAGTCCGGCGCCCGCATCGATCTGAAGGTTGGTGATGGTGGGGGTCTTGACCGAACCGGCAAAGCGCAGCGCCTCCTGAACGGTCTGATCTGGCACGTCTATCCTGAACGCTTTTCCCCCTCCCACTCTGGCCAGCCTCTCGAGCAGGGAGTAATTGGCATCATCACCAACCGCGATGGTGAATAACCTGGCACGGGAGTCTCCCATGGAACGCCGCAGGCGCTCCGTCAGCTCGTCGTGGGTCGTCTCCCCGACGGTCGCCCTTCCATCGCCCACATAAACGACCGCCGGTTGCTCCGAATCGTGAACCAGCTTGAGCGCGGTGTTGAACATGGCCCCGAGATCGGTCGCCCCGGCGGACACTATCTCCGCCAGGCTTTCGATGGCTGCCGACACTTCATCCTCACGCGCCGGCGCGAGACCCTTTGCCGGATAGACAATCCGCGGCTTCAGATCGGCGGCGATCACGGCGAAACGATCTGTGGACGACAGCGCCCTCAACACGGCCTCCACCGCATCCGCGCGGACCTGACGATCGGACTCGTCCCCGCCTGCGGATGTGTCGAGCACCACCACCACATCACCAGGCACCTCCTTGATCTTTTCCCAGTCCACCTCCGGGGAGTACCGGATCATCACGTAGTCGGCCTCTTCCTCGCCCGTCTCGAAACGCATGACCTTTAACGGATCAACCTCCTCCGTCCTCTTCAATTCGAGGAGGAAGTCAGAGCGGGGAACGTACCCGGAGCGTCTCATTGATATCAGCGAGCGATCCTCCTCGATCCTCGCGTCCTGGAGGGTGGCGATCTCGTAATCCTCGCCCTCATCGCCCAGATCCACTTCGAGGGAGAACTCCTGTATCTCGACCTCCTCGTCACCGCCCATCGGGTAGACGTAACGGTACACATCGCCGTCCAGGGGCAATAACTCCGTATAGGAGAGCACCACGCGACGCTCACCCACGGCCGGGATGGGGAAGATCCTCGCACGGAAGGTGCGTCCGTCGACCCACTCGAGCAGCGCCGGATCGAAGGCCTTTTGCACCGCCTCCTCGTACGCCGCCGCAGCCTGCTTTCTCTCGGTCATCTCCCCATCCACGAGCTGACCGTTCACCTCGAGAGCAAAACGTTCGACTGCGGCTCCCTGTGGAACCGTGAACCAGTACCATCCTTCCAGGGGTGTGCTCGATGGGTTGAAGAATCTCTGGTCCACTGTAGTGTAGGCGAGGCCGTCGCGGATGAGTATCTTGACCTTCTGCGAGACTATCTGCAGCTCCTGCGGCGCGGACCCTGGACGCTGCCTGTCTATGCCGTAAATCTTGCCCGTTCCCCCGCCTCCCGATCCGGAGCCGAGCGTCTTGTCCGCCATTCCGCCCGTCCAGTCGTCCCAGAAGGCCACCGGCTCGACGGTCGGTGTCGCCCCGGCCTTTGCGACGGCCCGCTGTCCACTTTGCACCTCGACTCTCCCACCCTTCGACGCCACCACTGCCAGACCACGCGCCACGTAGACAGTTACCGTATCTCCGTCGACTTTCAGATCAAAGCCCGCGCCGGACGCAGTCACGGTCACATCCCCGACCACGAATCGCCCCAGAGCATCCCCCTCACCCGTAACATCGGCCCATAGCTCGCCAACGCTCATCTTGACTCCGCCATCCACCAGCTCGACATCCGTCCCTCCCCTGAGGAACGCGCGTGTCCCGGTGCTCAGCCTTATCAGCGCGCGACTTCCTTCCCCGACCTTCAGCGCGGAATCTTTCTTGAGCATCACCCCAGTGATGAGCCTCTCTTTTTCGCCGTCACCGATCAGCCAGACATCGCCTGCTGTCAGCTCCACCCGCGATTCCAGAGGCGGGACAGCATCCGGCGGCGGCGGATCGCCACAACCGGAAACCAGGTACGCCGCGATCAATCCCAGCACGTGGATGCGTTTCATGCTCTTCCTCCATTTTTAGTCGATTCGATAGTGTACGTTCTTTTGAACATGATGCACACCTCGCTCATCACCTCTGCCTATTGACACCGACACCGCTCTCATTGTTCCTTCAAAAGCGTGTCTGCGCATTCTCCCCATAAGCCATGCGATGTTTCTGTGCTGTTTCGCGACGAGTACTTGCTGGCCGTGGACAAGCCTTCGGGGCTGCTGGTGCACCGCGGTTGGGGCAGGGACAGTGTCGTGCTCGTAGATCTGGTGAAGGAGATTCTCGGCGTGGAAATCGTGCACCCCCTTCATCGGCTCGACAGAGGCACGAGCGGTGTAGTTCTTTTCGCGCTCGATGCTCATACGGCGCGCCGAATGGGGCCCGAGTTCGAGGGCGGGTCGGCAAAGAAACACTACCTGGCCCTGGTGAGGGGAGAGACGCAAGGAGAGGGTACCATCGATCAT
>JAUVAN010000503.1 GCA_030591725.1 Deltaproteobacteria bacterium | reverse complement strand
TCTGGCTGTACTTTTGGTAGTCCGGAAGAAGCAGAACGGACGCCCCGGCCAGGAGTCCGCTCGGTATTCCACCAAGACGACGGCCTATGGCAAAGGCGGCGGCTACGCCGACCAGACTCCAGAAGAGGATTCCATAGATTCCAATTCCAGGATCCCGTCCGAGGAGTTGATAGACGGGGGCCAGCGCCAGGAGGGCGAAGCCGGGTGGGTAGCGTGGCGGGTATGCGGTGCCGTTTATGGTGACAGCGTATCGCCCTTCATACACGAGGCGCCAGGCGGCGGTCGAATACTCAACCGAATCGGGTGCGATTGTGAGATCCGAGGCCGCGAAGGGTGGTTCGAACAGGGCGAAAAAAGAAACGACGAGTAGGAGGGTCAGTGCCAGGGCTGTCCACGCCCTGTTGTTGCTTCTGGAAGTACTCATCGAGTTGGGTGGTTCTGCGTGATCAATTCAAGCCTTCGTCTGGAGGGGCCGAAATCGTCGTTTTCTGCTTCCTTCAGTTTATCACCCGGTCACGCGCCGAAGCCGGGCAAGGAAACGATGTCAGGGAATGCGAGAAGGGCCTCGCGGGTGCTTTGTTTCGTCGAAGTTGGCCCGGGGTCTTATCGATCGTACCGCTCGACCCTCCACTCCTCGGCGCGGGCCTTCTCCGCCCAGTCCTGCATCGCGGGCAGGGCCCACGCGGCTTCCATGTACTGGCCGGCGAGGCCGTCTGGCGAGACGCCGTAGGTCAGGAAGCGGCTGACGATCGGGGCGTAGAAGGCGTCGGCGATGGTGAACTGGCCGAAGAGGAGGTCGCCGCCGGCGCCATGATTCGTGCGGCACTGCTCCCAGATCGCGGTGATCCGGGCGATGTCCTCGTCGACGCCTGGCTCACGACCGGCGCCCGGGTAGGAGGCGCGCAAATTCATCGGCATGTGCTTGCGCAAGGCGACGAAACCGGAGTGCATTTCGGCGACCACCGATCGGGCAATGGCGCGGGCGCCGGCGTCAGCCGGCCACAGGCCCGCTTCCGGAAAAGCCTCGGCGAGGTGCTCGCAGATGGCGAGCGAATCCCAGAGGACGATCTCGCCGTCTCTCATTGCTGGAACGCGAGCGGTCGGTGACCAGCGCAGGATCTCTTCGGTGGTGTTGTCTTGGCCGAGCGGGATGACGACCTCGTCAAATTGTTGTCCTGTCGCCTCCAACACAAGCCAGGCCCGGAGTGACCACGACGAGTAGTTGCGGTTGCCGATGATCAGGGTCGGTCTTTCCATATCGCCTCCAGGTCCGCGGAGTGTATCTGACCCACGAAGACGCAGAAGGTAACGCGTCGATGTCGAGCCGCCGTACTTCTCACAATGGAATCTGAATCCAGCCCTTCCGGGTGTTGGTGAAAGCTCGGGCCGAAAAACACCAGATCACGACGCGCTTACCCTCGAGATACTCGGGCTCGGCGCGGATCTTGCGGACCAGGTTGAGGCGGGTCTCATTGGCGCCGCCACCGGCCGCAGAGAGAACGTCGACGGGAAAGCCGAGATCGAAGGCGAGGGAGTGAGGCAGCCCGGATCTGAAATTGGACCAGCGAGTCGAGTTGCTGTCACCGATGACGATCACCGGGCTCTGTGGTTGATGGAACCCGAAGTTCTTCAGGCCTTTTTTTGTTTCGCGCATGATTCGGCGCATTTGTACCGGGTCCGGCTCGAGGACTGTGCCGTATGCCTTTTCGTACTC
>JAUVAN010000330.1 GCA_030591725.1 Deltaproteobacteria bacterium | reverse complement strand
TTTTCTTGCCCCATTTTTTCTTGGTCGTTATCGGTCGATACGACTTGAGAAGGGGCAGAAATCCGACGTTCCCCGTTTCCGCCATCTGGGCGATGATCTCTTTGCGCGTTTTACACTTGGTCTGCTCGTGGAAGTCCGCAGTGAGGCTGGTGAGCCAGTCAACCGCGTCTCCGTGCGCGGTCTCCACCAGTGCTGCTCTTGTGGATCGCCGAACATCGCCCTCGGTCAGGGCTGAATTGCACAGATCGGCCAGGAGTTTCACCCCCTCCTTGTCCCCATGACCGGCGATGAGAAGGGCCGCCTTGTCCCTCGGGCCCTTCCATTTGAGTGCCTCTTGAAGGTTTTCCTTGAGGCGCACATCGTCGGCCAGATCCGCCTGGGAAGCGATGGCTTTCCCGTATGACTCCATGGCGGTTTCCCGCTCTCCCGAAAGGAATAATCCGTGACCGAGCAACAAACATGCCGGGGCGAGATCGGGAGAGATCTCGAGCACTTCCTTGACTGTTATCACCGCCTCCGCCGGGTTGCCGTTCCTGATCTGCAGGTCCGCGCGGTCGAGCATGGATTTCACTGTTTCGGTCTTCTTGCCCAGGTCACCCACTTTCTGAGAAATGGGCTGTGGCGGGTTCAATAATTCCTGGATCTTGTCCTGGATCTTGTCCTGGTAGTAGTACGCAGCCAGGCCTCCGGCCGCCAAGATGACCAGAAGTACGATTGTGCGAGCGATGCGACCGCCGCCACCTTTCCGGGAGGAGGTTTTTCCGGAAACCTTGTCGGTTACCTTATCGATGATCTGCTGCACCCCCGAGGGCGGATCCCCTTCTGGATCCAGGGCTTCGATGGCGGCCTGGAATTCCTCGGCACTTGCGTACCGGTCATCGGGTTTCTTGGCCAGCGCCTTCTCGAAAACCTCCTGCAGGCCCCTGGGAAATGAGCCCGACTCCGCCAGGGAGGGCGGATCTTTGGTGAGGTGCATGGAGAGAGTGTCCATGGCGGACTCCGCATCGAAGGGAGGTTTACCGGTGAGCAGCTCGTAGAGCATGACGCCCACCGCGTAGAGATCGACGCGATGATCCACCTTGTCACCGAGCGCCTGCTCCGGCGACAGGTACTTTGGAGTGCCGAACACGATGCCGCTCTTGGTCAGGTTCTCCGAGTCCCCGCCAGCGGCCAGCTTGGCTATGCCGAAATCGAGAATCTTGACGAAATCCTTTTCATCTCCGTGTTCGACCAGAAAAATATTTTCCGGCTTGAGATCCCGATGAACGACACCTTGCTCGTGGGCGTGGGACAGACCTTTGAGGATCTGAGAGATAATGCGGAGCGTCTCGCCAACCGGGAGGGCGCCCTGTTCCTGTAACCGGACGTCGAGCTCATCCCCCTCGAGGACCTCCATAACAAGGTAGAGGGTGCCGTCGTCCGTGCGGCCGAAATCGGTGACGGTTATGCAATGTGGATCAGTGAGCCTGCTGGAGGATTTTGCCTCTCGTTCGAAGCGCTTGGCCACATCCTCCATGTGAGCGAGCTCCGCGTGAATGAGCTTGACGGCAACGGGCTTGTCCATGAGGACGTGATTTGCCCGGTAGACATGACCCATACCGCCTTCGCCGAGCAAGCTGAGCAACAGGTAGCGCCCGTCGAGCAGGGTGCCGAGCAACGGATCGGGGCCGTCCGCCGGGATGGTATCATGGACTGCTGCCCGCTTTACGGGAGGCGCCGATATGGTATCGACAGTGTCCGGTGCAATCTTGCCGGTGATATCGTTGTCGTCC
Organism: Deltaproteobacteria bacterium; assembly: GCA_030591725.1. Lineage (GTDB taxonomy): Bacteria > Myxococcota_A > Polyangia > JAAYKL01 > JAAYKL01 > JAUVAN01. The sequence goes on along the minus strand of JAUVAN010000330.1, from coordinate 2,840 downwards.
CTCGAATCCGTCATTGCGCCTCGTCTAGCCGGCGTAAAGGGTCATCAGGTTAAGCACGGTGCAAAGAGAGTATCCCATCGCCCGGGTGGACACCCATTCCGTGGGACCGTGGAAGTTCACCCCACCTGCGAAAATATTGGGCGTCGGCAGTCCCTTCCTGGACAGGTTGGATCCGTCCGTCCCGCCCCGGATGGGCTCAAGTTTGGCCTCGATCCCCGACTTGCGGACGGCCTCCCCGAGCCGTTGCGCAATCTCCGGTTTCTCCTTGAGAAACTTGTGCATGTTCGGGTAGGAGAACTCGATTTTAACATCCACCTTGAGGCGTGGGTCTTCCTTCTCGACGGAAGCCGCCAGATCCTTGACTATCTTTCCCCACCCCAGGACCTTTTCCTCCTCGAAATCCCGCAGGATCAGGTGGCATTTGCAGCTCGTGGCGTCGCCGCTGATCTCGTAGGGGTGAATGAAGCCCTCGCGCTCCTCTGTGCACTCCGGGCTGATCTCGGCCGGTAACCGATCGATGAACTTGGCCATGAAGCGCAGGGCATTGACCAGCTTTCCCTTGGCCATGCCCGGGTGAGTCGGAACGCCGTTGACCGTGACGAAGGCCGAGTAAGCCTCGAAGGTCTCCACGTTTATCTCCCCCGTATACCCGCCGTCCAGAGTGAAGGCCACGTCAGCGCCGAACGCCTCGATGGGGAACTTGGCATGGCCGCGACCGATCTCCTCGTCCGGTGTGAAGCCCACCTTGATGGTGGGGTGGGGGATGTCCGGGTTGGCCTTGTAGTATTCCAGCGCGCTCATAATGATCGCGATGCCTGCCTTGTCGTCGGCACCCAGCAGCGTGGTGCCGTCCGACGTGATGACCGTGTCCCCGACGCAGAGTCCGAGATAATCGTCAGTGGCCGGATCGATGATCACATCGTTCTTGAGCTTGATGGGCTTGCCGTCGTAGTTCTCGTGGAAGATGGCTTTCACATCCACGCCGGGCGCCGCGGAGGACGTATCAAGGTGGGCGAGGAGGCCGACAACATCATTACCCTTGCCCTCCAGGGTCGCAGTTACGTAGCAGTTCTCATCGACAGCGGCGTCAGCCAGGCCCAGTTCCGCGAGCTGCTTCACCAGGAGATTGGCCAGATCAAACTGATTTTTTGTGCTGGGGCAGCTCTCGGAGCTGCCATCGGAGGTGGTGTCAATCTTCGTGTAGGAGATAAACCTCTCGATGAGCGCGGTGTTTTCCAGCATGGCCATTGAGTCGTTGAAGAATTTCATTTCCGTGTCCTCTCTTGGAAACGTATTGAATTGTAATTGCAATTTTTCTGCTCGTGGCGACCACTATAGACCATGAGAACATACTTTTTAACATCAAAATCGATTAGGGGATTAGAGTTCTATCCAACGTGAAACGATTCACTTCGCGTGTCTGTCGAAGATCATCTGGTTGCTTCTCACTGGTCAATAAAGGTTGATTGTCAGATCGACGGTTCCCTCGTCCCCGGGGTCCACCGCGTCAGTGATGATGACGTAGTCCCCCGGCGTCAGCGTTGTAAGCAGATCGGAGCCGCTCGTCAGGCCGAAAGTGTCGGTGCACGTAACTGGAGTATCGTCGCAGGCTCCCCCTGATTCTTCGGCGAGCACGAACACGTGGTTGCCCACCTGATTGGCCCACTCGAACTCTATGAGGGAGGTGGTGTCGATGTGGAACTTGGTCACATGCTCGAGCCCGCTTGAGCCCCCGCCGCAGGCGGCATCGTACAAATCGGTGCCGGCGGTGGTGTCCAACGCCACCATGGTTGAGGATACAGGCGCCGGAAGGATGCCGAGATCGAGGTCGTAGCTGCACCCCTCCAACCATAGAGTAATGTTCACCATGCCCGCCGCCGAGAACCCGATGGCCTCGGTGGTAATGTACCAGGTGTTCGCCGGCCTGTTCATGAAGATGACGTATCCCGGCGTGTCCTCACCCTTGGCGATGCAGGCGCCGCCGGGACCCTCCGCCTTGCACAGGAAGTTGTACACGTTTCCGTCCGGATAGAGGCCGAGCGCGTGATCTCCGCTCTGGTTGAAAAGCAGGTGGATATTACCCGTGCGATCGGTCTCGAATTCGAGCACCACGTCGGGGCCAAAGCCGGAACAATCGATGGTCCACTCGTCGCCTGCGGCGGCCACGTCGAGTGAGCGGTTTACCGTGATCCCCGGCATGAGCATGCCAAGATCCTCGTCTATGGTGCACAGGCCCGGTTCTATCTCACAGATGGGGTTGCATCCGTCGTCTGGAAGGAGATTCCCGTCGTCGCATTCCTCGCCCGGATCCAGAACATAATTACCGCATTCCTCCGTGTGCACTGACAGGGTCACCACTGCGGTTCCGGCGCTGGTCGTGTCGTCAGCCTCAGCGACCAGGTAGTAATCCCCCGCCGGGAGATCGGGGTAGATGATGTCGGCGCTGGGAGCTCCGCCAGGGTCCAGGCAACTGTAGGCGGTATCCGTGCAGAAACCGCCGGTGTCCAGGTAGATCCCAAACTGGTGCGATCCACCGAACTGCAGAATGCTCACCAGTAAATCGCTCATGCTCGACAGGGAGAAAGATCCCACCACGTCCAGTCCGTCTCCGCAACCGTTGGCGGGTTCGTCGTCGTTGTCCATGACAACCTGAAACACCTCTGTCACGGAATCGTCCAGAGGAAGCACTCCGAAATCAACATCCACGATGCACGGATCCGTATCCGTATCGGTGTCGCTATCTGTATCTGTATCCGTGTCGCTATCCGTATCCGTATCGGTGTCGCTATCTGTATCTGTATCCGTGTCGCTATCCGTATCCGTATCGGTGTCGCTATCTG
>JAUVAN010000235.1 GCA_030591725.1 Deltaproteobacteria bacterium | reverse complement strand
GGGTGAGAAACGGGGGAACCAGCCCCATCACCAGGGCCTGGCTCCTTCCCTCGGCGGTCTTGGTCCTGATGACGCCTTCCAGCCGCGCCATCTCTCTAATGGATCGGGCGGTTTCCTCCAGGATCCCGGAGAGATCACCACCGGTCTTTCGCCCCATGATAGCTGCCGCCACGGCTGCGTGAAGTCCGGGGATATCGAGCCTGCTGGCGAGAGAGGTGAGTGCTTCGTCCAGAGGGCGCCCGAGCCTGGCCTCGGCCATGACGTCACCGATCTCTTCTCCCATCGGTGACTCCAGGTGCCGTCGGAGGTAGCCGAGAGCGTCGCCCAGATTGGGCATTGTGCGAAGTGCGTTGGCCAGCGCGGTCAGAGTTTCGTCCAGCTGATCCGTGAGTCGGAACGTTCGTTTTTCGGATGCCCGGGAGAGCAGCCAGGCAGGCACGATCAACACGGCGAGAGCCACTCCAACAAGGATGAGGTTGTGCGACCACACGGCCGCTACCGTCAGGACGGACGATGCGGCGATCTGTGCCGCCGGAGAACGATGGTATCGAGGGTTGAGCCGATTGAACTCGGCTCCGGAGATCCACCAGGATTTGTAGCGGCGGTAGGGTGCGAGGATCGCCGGGGAGGAGGAAGCCGCGACCAGGGCCGAGGTCACGGCGGCGGCAATGAGAGATGCGGAGCACAGGGAGATGGCGAGGGTCATGACTCTGCCCTGGTGAAAGAGGGGAGCCATCCGGTGGCGCACAGGAACGACTCCCCTTCCTGGCCCGGTCCGCCCGCGACCAGTCGGTAGAGCTCGCTGGTGGTTATTCTTCCATCGTCCCCCATTCCGACCACCTCGGCGATGGAGGTGATCCTCCGGGAGCCGTCCGGCATACGCGTTTGCTGAACCACCAGATCCACAGCGGCGGCAATCTGCTCCCTGATGGCCCTGGAGGGAAGATCGAGCCCCGCCATGAGTGAGAGGGTTTCGAGGCGGGAGAGGGCTTCCGAAGGAGAGTTGGCGTGGGTAGTGGTCAATGAACCGTCGTGACCCGTGTTCATGGCCTGTAGCATGTCGAGGGCCTCGCCGCCCCGACACTCCCCGACGACTATTCGATCGGGCCTCATCCGCAGGGCGTTTCTGACAAGATCCCGGATAGTGACCTGCCCCTTGCCCTCGGCGTTGGGCGGACGGGTTTCCAGAGTTACGACGTGTGGCTGCGGGAGCCGCAGCTCCGCCGCGTCCTCTATGGTGATAATTCGTTCCTCGGATGGGATGGCGCCGGCGAGGACATTGAGGAGGGTGGTCTTGCCCGAGCCGGTTCCTCCCGAGATGACGATGTTATGCCTGGCCGCAACGGCGCTAAAAAGGAAATCGGCTACCGTGCGATCGAGGGTCTTGAATCGAATGAGATCTTCGATCGAAAGAGGGGTCGACGCGAACTTCCGGATGGTTATGGCCGGACCGCGGATGGCCAGCGGCGGGATTATGGCGTTGACCCTCGAGCCGTCGGGCAATCGGGCGTCGACCATTGGGGAGGCCTCGTCGATACGGCGGCCCAGAGGGGTCACTATTCTCTCGATGATGATACGGACAGAGTCCTGCGATGTGAAGCACGTATGAGACTTCTCCAGGCGTCCGTTTCGTTCCACGTAGACGTTTTCGGAATCGATCACCATGATCTCCGAAATGCTGTCGTCCGTCAGCAGTTCCTCGATGGGACCGAGCCCGAGGGCTTCGTTTGCGAGGTCCGTCACGAGTGACGTCCTCTCATCGCCCACGGGGATACCCTCCCGGTGGAGGAGCCTTTCGAGGGCGGCTTCGACTCTGGGCCTCAGTTCTTCGCCCTTTGCGTCAACGGAGCCGAGATCTATGTGTTCGATCAGACCCTCGAGCACCCGCCGGCGCAGGGCGGGGCGATCCTGTTCTGGATCGCCGGTGTCGGCTCGTCGGAGAACGAGGGTGAACGGGGCGATGCCGATCTCCGCTCCAAACGGCGCCTCGAAATGATTGCCTGCGAGCTCTGCGCCAAGAAGTATTCCGTTTGGAGAGAGGTTTGTTACCGAAACACCCGATTTCGAGGCGACCATGATCGCGTGTTTGCGCGAAACTCCCCGGCTGTCGAGGACGATGCTGGAATCCGCGGACCTGCCAACGGAGATTCCCATTTCCAGTGGGAAAGAGTGCTCGGCGATCATCTCAGCGCCCAGGCGAACATCGATTGTTACCGTGTCGTTCATGGGGGTGTTGCATGGCAAGACCGATGCCAGGATGGTTGTCCAAGGTTTACCAGGGGTTGTGGAATGTCGAGCGGCGGCGGCGCGCGGCGGACGGCGGATTCACCGGCGGTTTCGCCTATTTTATTACCAGCTATTTCCCGCACTTCTGCAGGAGCTTTCTGGTACTATCGAATCTTGCACAAGGGGATTCCATGGAGAGACATGAGATCGTGAAACGATGGGTGCTCGTCGCAGTGCTGACGGCCGTCGGCGCCGTGAACTGGTCCTGTTCGGACGGGGGCGGCAAGGATGTGGACGGAGGGATCGATGCCGGGACCGATGCCGACACCGACAGCGATACAGATACCGATACAGACTCGGACACCGATACCGATCCGTTCTTTGGTATCGTTTCTCCGGCCGACGGTTACGGCGTGCTCGGCAGCGTCAATGCGGTGGTCGAGGTCAACGCGATCGAGATCGACGAGGTGCGGTTTTTCCTCGACGACGAAACGGAGCCCTACTGTATCGACGAGCCCGAGTACATGAGCTGCTTTTTCGATCTGTCCGCCTCGGAAGTCGGCGTGATCCACGAGATCACCGCCGTGGGAGTGTTCGGCGGGGATGAGGTGGCCAGCGATAGTATCACTGTCGAGCGCGTGGCCGAGATGAGCGAGATCTGCATGGACACCGACAGCCAGGACGAGGTGCTGGTCACCTGTCTCGAGCAGCTCGACGGTGGCCTTGTGGCGGGCAACATCGGCGACTCCTACGACAACAGGGACGGCGACCACACCAATCTCAACACCTCCAATCACCCGGACGTGACCTACCTGCACCTGGGTTATGGCTACAGCGGGTTTGGCACCGCCACGGAAAACCAGGATCCGCTGGCCCCGTTGGTGGGCAACGCCTCGTGGTGCATCACCGCAGACGCGGGCTGGTGCGAGGGCATGGTCAGGTTCATGTTGCGCTCCGGGATGTCCGGGACGTTTTTTGATCTCTACACCGGTAGCAACTTCTACTGGTTCCCCGAGCATACCGACCACGACACCGAGGACCTGGCGTTCTACATGGTGCCGTTCACCAACAGTTCGCAGGGGTCGTCCGGATCCGAGATGGACGAGATGGGCAAGTGGTTCTACTCGCTGGCCGCGCTGGCTCCTGACACGAAGCTGGCGCTCGAGGAGTCGGGAACGCTGATGCAGGCGATCCAGATGGCCTTTCGGCGTACCCGCGTCGCCACGGACAGTGAGTACATGTCGCCTGTGGCCCACGCCAACGCGTTCGATAACGTGGACAATGCCCACGAGATGGTGCGGATGGTCAACCTGATGCAACCGGACAACATCCCGCCGATGGTCGATCTCGAGGTGATCGACGAGACCTGGACGGCAGGAGAGCAGGAGTTCACCACACCGGTGGCGATCGCCCGTCACTGGGAGGGCGACACCGGCACACCCCGGGTGATCACGGTCAGCGCGGCCGGCTCGTTCGATCCCAACGACCGTGAGCTATCCTACCACTGGGTGATCGTTCGCGGCGATCCGGCGCTGATCCATCTGACTCCGCTGGACGAGCGCTGGACCGAGGTGGAAATAGAATTCGAGTGGCACGACGAGGAGACGATCACCATCGGCATCGAGGACCGTCTCTCGACCCTTGCCGTGGTCGGGGTGTTCGTGCACAACGACGTCTACTTCTCCGCCCCGGCCTTTGTCAGTTCGTCCACCTCGGACGACCTCTGATCAATCGGAAAACTGACAATCTTGTCACAGGAAATAATGACTCGGACTCTTGAGAGAGGGGGAAATAATGACTCGGACTCTTGAGAGAGGGGATAATGACTCGGACTCTTGAGAGAGGGACTCTTGAGAGAGGACCTCTTGTGAGAGGCAAATTCAAGGCGATTCACTTACAATCCATTATAGTATATTTTGGATTTTGTTTTGTGATCAAAAGAAGATGTACTAACGGGATAAGCGTCTGATGAGTAATCAACACGATTCAGGAAAAGTCATGAATGCCGGTGTCGCTTCGGTTGGAACGGCGGCGGCGATGGCCGGTGTGGAGTACCGCATTGACACCAAGTTGGGCATAGCCCTGCTTTCGGAAACCCGCACACTGAGGCAAAAAACGTCAGATTCCAAGGACACCGCTGAGTTCAGGACGGAAGTATCGACCACCACCATCGAGGTGCTCACCAGCCACCTGTCCAATTACCTGGGGAGCAGCGTCCAGGAGGACAAGGTGAACGCCTCGCAAGAGGACTTTGGAGGATTCATCCGCCAGTCCATCGTCGGCACCGATTCGATAGTCTTGGACACGGCTCTCCACGCTCAAGTCACTGACAAGGGGATTGGAGGGCGACACAACATCGCCAATCTGAGCGCCAAGAGGGGCAGGGATCCGGTGTTCAAGGCGGTGGGCCTCAGGGAGACACTGCCTTCCGTCACCTGCAATCTGGAGGTCGCGGTTTTCTTTAAGGGGGGAGTGCACATCGCACACCGGGGACAATCCCGTCAGTACCTGGTCAACCCAGAAGGAGCCAAACAGCTCACCAGAGACTACAGTGTTGGTGGGTTGCTCAGCTCTCTGGACGAAAAGGGCGACTTTCTCCCTTCCATAGAACTTCAGAAGATCGATCTGGGTGGCGAAGATCGACTCGTTATCCTGTCCCAGGGATGTCTCGCGGGCGAACACGGCTTCAATCTGGACGCCATCTTGCTCGACGGGCGCGACAAACCTCTTGGACAATACGCCTCGAGCATCGCCAGGAAGGTGGCTGGGCACACTGCGGAGGGTGAATATATCCTGGCCTTCGAACAAGAGGGGGAGATGCCGAAGGTCTCGAGCGCTAAATCGAAACCGACCCCGGCGAATCGGACCGCCACCTACCAAGATCTGGAGGAGTCGAAGCTCTTCGACCCGGAGGAGTTGTCGGAGATCAAGCGCCGGATGAAAGATCGATTTGCCGATGAGTTCGGGGCCTTCGAGAAGGAGATGTACGATATCCTGGAGAAGAAAATCTCGATCATGGGACGACAGATGGCCGAGAAACTCTTCTCAGTGCCGCCCGGCGCGAGACAAACAGAAACGCCGTTCATGAGCATGGCGCCCCCCTCGTATGTGGAGAACGCTGCGGATATGGGCTGGTCTTTGAACCAGGGCCTCCCGGAAAATGGGGATGATAAACCCTACGACATCGCCTCCGAGGGGCAACCGAAGCGCGGTATTGCGGCGGCATTAGGTCGGCCTGGGGGCTCAACCAGCAAGCAGCTTCGGTCCTGGGGCATTCTGGAGAAGGTCAAGCAGATCGATGCGCGGATTGCGAAGCTGGAGGTCAAGGGTCATCGCCCATTCTCCAATCGCTGGGCAATGTTGGCCACCCTGGGGGCGGTTATCTTTTTGATTGTATTCACCCTGGCCGCTCTCTTCGGTGAAACGAGTGAGCCCGCCGACGCGAATATGGCGGTAAAAGAGTTGGAGAACTCCCAACCCGACCAGGGCGACGTCCTGGACGATGAGCCCGCTGCGCCTTCAGAGTCTCCCACGTCTAAAGGCGGAGAAGAGGAGATCATCGAACCAAAGCTGGAGCCCGAGAAGCCGAGCGACCCCGTCGCCGAGGTGGATTCCGCCGAAAATGACTCTCAAAAAGCGCAAGAAGAGAAGGAGGAGAAGGAGGCGACGCCGACCTATTTGAGGGGAGAGCCGAAGAGCCGAAGAGAGGCCTACTCGCTGGCCAAGCGTCTCTTCAGGAACGGAAAGTCAAGGCGTGACCAGTACGGCATTCGTCTGAGCAAGGCCGAGAGCATCAACTCCTTGCTCGGCGTCTTCCCATATCTGGAGTACGCCAGGGACAGAAGAAATAGAACCAAAGTGGGTCTTTCGGACCTGTTGTTCCTCAGGAGTCGCACCCATTACATGTTGGCTCACTTCAAGTATGCCCGCAGGAAAAACGCCATCCAAGCGATCGACTCATACAACAAATACATCAAGACGGGTCCGACATACTCGAAACGGCGTTCGAAGATCATAACCAACAACATGAAGCATCTACGTCGCTGGCGGCGATATAGAAGGGACTAACCGCGGACTGCGGCAATGCTAGTTGTTGCTCTTGAACTGATAAATGAGGAAGAACTGACAATCTTGTCAAAACGAGATCACTCTTATATGGATGCAATCTGTTAACTCCTGGATCAAGAAAAGGACAAAACAATGATCAAAAAAGCAGCTCTTATTTTTACCGTGGTTCTCTTTGCCATTGCCTGCAATGACGACACAGACTCCGACAACACCCCGGACGGTGGACCAGACGGTGGATCACCTCCTGATGATTGTACAATCGTCGAGATCGTTGACGACATTACAACCAATACAACCTGGACCGATGGCAACGTCTACGTCATCCGCGCCTGGGACTTTTATGTCGAGGCCACGCTTACTGTGGAGCCCGGAGTGGTCGTCAAATTCCACCCCAGCGATGGACCGTATCTCATGTTAGGCGATGGCGGCACTATCGTGGCCGAGGGAACAGCCGCGAAACCGATCATCTGGACCTCCTATAAAGATGACAGCCACTGCGGCGATACCAACGGCGATGAAGCAGCCACCTCTGCCGCCGCCACAGATTGGCACACCCTGGAT
>JAUVAN010000266.1 GCA_030591725.1 Deltaproteobacteria bacterium | reverse complement strand
TGCTCGAAGAACGCATTCTCGAGTTCAACGGCACTGTGTTGTTGGTCAGCCACGATCGCGCATTTCTGAACAACTCCGTGACGAGCACTCTCGTGTTCGAAGACGGGGGAAGCATCGGTGAATACTCCGGCGGATACGACGATTGGATGTCACAAAGAGCCCCGCAGGCCAGGACCCACCGGGCCAAACCCAGGACAAGGCCCCGCCCCGAGAGGCCACCGCAGCCACGCAGATTGACCTTCAAGGAAAAGCACGAGCTCGAGCAGCTGCCGTCGAAGATCGAGACGCTGGAAGCGGAGCAGGCCCGGTTGCACGCGGATATGGCGGATCCCGATTTCTATCGAAATAGCGGCGACAAGATTGCGCCTGCGACCAGTCGATTGGAGGAGATCGAAGCGCAACTCAAAGCGGCCTACGGTACGTGGGAGGAGCTGGAATCGATCAAGGAGGCCGGCTCATAAGGTATCTGATGCGGTTCAGCGCGGGTCGGAAACCATTCTGGGGCCTGCGATGGGTGTGATCTCCCACCCTACGCCCTCCGTGAGCACCAGCTTGAACCGGGCGCCGCCCTCGCACCGAACCTCAAATCCCCGTTTGACGGGAGAGTCGGTCTCTACACCGGTGGAGATAAAGAGCGATTCGGATGAAACCACCTCGTGGCGTTTTCCCTCGAAGATCACGGCCCTGGGTTTTTCGAATGCCCGATGGCCGTCGTAGGTAATGACTCTGTCGTTCATCGAAAGGCGATCAGAGCCCGATGATGGCGTCGCGCTTCTTCTTGGATTTGCGAAGCAGGGTGCTGTGCAGGCTCTTGCCGTGAGAGTCCATGGTGACGATGCCCTTGAAGCCGTCCACCTCGAACTCCCAGAATGCCTCGGGTACGCCCAGCTCGTCGAGCAGATGCACCGCCTTTGTGCGAACCACGGTGTCCGCCAGCAGGGGAGCCGCCCCGCCGACTGCGTGCAGGTACACGGCTCCCACGTCCTTGCATGCCTTGAGAGTCTTGGGGCCCATGCCGCCCTTGCCGATGATCAGACGAACCTTGTAGTGGTCCATCACGGCGGCCTCGTACGGCTCCTCTCGAATTGATGTCGTGGGTCCGGCTGCCACGGCTTTCCATGACTTGCCGGTCTTTTTCATGACCGGGCCGCAGTGGTAGATCGCGCCGTCTTTGAGTAGCGGCTCAACGAACTTGGGCCACTCTTCGACCATCAGTTTGTGGGCGGCGTCCCTGGCGGTCACTATGGTGCCGTGCAGAGATACTTCATCCCCTACCTTGAGCTTGCGGATGTCTTTTTCAGAGACAGGCAGTTCTATGCGTATCATGTCATTACCTCCCTTTCCGGGCGGCTGTCGCCGGGAGCTTGTATTTCATGGCCTGCTGCGAGATCTGGGAGTAGGTTGCCACGCCGCCGGAGATGGACAGGCTGGCCCTCCTGGCTGCCCAGCACAAGTACGCAATTGATACGAAGAACGAGGCCGGCAGGCGGTGACGCGCGCCGATCTTGACGCCCATCACGGTGGTTGAGCCGCCAAATCCCATCGGGCCGATGCCGAGCTCGTTGCACTGCTTGTGGAGTGTCTTCTCGAGCTTTGCGAGAACCGGATCGGGGTTCTTGTCGTTGACGAGCCTGAAGAGTTGTTCCTTGGCCTCTATCATGCTGGTGGCGCGGTCGCCTCCGACACCGACTCCGATGATTCCAGGGCCGCAGCCTTTTCCCTGTGCGTTGAAGACGGCATCGACAACGGAACGTCGGATTCCTTCGAGATCGCGTCCGGCCCCGATTGCGCCATTGGGCAGGGAATACTGAGCTGACACGTTCTCGCTCCCGCCGCCCTTGAGCAGCAGGTCGGCGACCAGCGACTTTCTGGACCACTCGTGGAAATGGATGACCGGCGCGCCCGGCCCCGTGTTGTCTCCCGAGTTCTTTCCAGTGATCGAATCCACGGCGTTGGGCCGCAGATACGCGAGCTTGGTTGCCTTGCGGGTCGCCGCCAGGATGTCGCGGGTCAACGCCATCTGGCTGACCGATCGCGGGTGATGGACGTACCAGATGTTGGTGCCCGTATCCTGGCATATCGGTCGCGATGTCCGGCTGGCCAGATCGCAATTTTCGATGACGTCGTCAAGAGCCGAGCGGGAAGGCGATCCGTTGGCCTCTGCATTCCTTCCCTGTTTGATAGCCCGGATCACGTCCGCCGGCAGGTCGCACGACGCGCGACGTATCAGCTCCAGAAAATCTTTTTGCATGAAGTGCTCCTCTTCTGATTTGTGTGAATGTTGCATGAGGATATGTTTTTAAAAGCGTTTGGAATACCCAAATTTATTTTTTCCCTTTTTTTCCTTTAACTTTTTCTTCTTATGATGAATATCATGTCTGGTCCAAGCCGAGTGGATCCCGAAACAGGAGGAAAAACGTATGGGAACCGAAGCCGAGAAGGAAAGCTCAGCACCTGCCAAAGGTAAGGTGTATCTCAAAGAAGATCTCTGCAAGGGATGTTCATTCTGTGTGGTTTTCTGCCCGACCGACGTACTCGCGATGGGCGGCAGACTCAACTACAAAGGCTACCACTTGCCAGATATCGTCGCTCCGGAAAAATGCAACGGTTGCGACATGTGCGGCCTGTACTGCCCGGACTTTGCGATCTTTGGAGTTCGCACGAAGCGGAAGAAAGGAGAATAGATCATGAAGGCCGATTCATCCGCCGTTCTGACCGGCATGCACTTCATCGACGGTAACGAGGCCTGCGGCGAGGGGGCAATCGCTGCCGGTTGCCGTTTCGTTGCCGGCTACCCAATCACTCCTTCCACTGAAGTAGTGGAGCAAATCGCCAGGCGCTTTCCAAAGATAGGAGGCATGTTCATACAGATGGAGGACGAGATCGCCTCTTCTATCTGCTTCCAGGGAGCTGTCTGGGCCGGCCTCAAGGCCATGACCGTGACATCGGGGCCGGGCATCTCGCTCATGATGGAGCACGTGGGCCTCGCCGCCATAACCGAGTGTCCGAGCGTGTTTGTCAACGTGCAGCGCGGCGGTCCTTCCACCGGGTTGCCCACGCTTCCCGCCCAGCAAGATGTAATGCAGGCTCGATGGGGCTCGCACGGTGACTACGAGGTCATCGCGCTGGCGCCGAGCTCTCCCCAGGAATGCTTCGATCACGTGATAACGTGTTTCAACTTAGCCGAGAAATACAGGTGCCCGGTTTTCTTCATGATGGACGAAACCGTGGGGCACATGCTCGGCAAGGTGAAGATCCCCCCGGCCGACGAGATCGAGGTGGTCGAACGGGTGTATACCAAGCGCCCCCCGGGGGAGTACCTGCCGTACAAGATATATGACGGCGACCAGCCGGAGATGGTTCGCGTCGGGATGGGTCACCGCATCCACTCGACCGGGCTGACCCATGATGAGCGCGGGTATCCGGACATGAACGCGGAGGCGCAGGACAAGATGGTCCGGCGGCTGTGCAGCAAGATCACCGACCATGTCGATGAGATCTCGATCGCGGAATCCGATCAGGTCGAGGGCTCGGACGTCACCATCGTATCCTACGGCATCACTGCCCGGGTCGTCGCCTACGCCGTGGACCTGCTGAGAGAGCAGGGCCTGAAGGTCGGGCGCGTCAGGCTCGTCACCCTGTGGCCCTTCAACGAAAAGTTGATCAAGGACGTGGCGCAGAACACCAAGGCCATCATCGTCGCCGAGATGAACCTGGGACAGATGGTGTACGAGGTAGAGCGCGTCGTGGCGGGGAAGGTGCCGGTGCATCTCATCGGACACGCCGGCGGAGCGATGATCGAACTGCAAACCATAATGGATAAAATCAAGGAGGTGGCGTCATGAGCGACACCCCAGTCAATCCTGTTGATGGACTTCTCAGAATGGAGCGAATGCCGCACATCTGGTGCGGAGGCTGCGGCATCGGCACTTCGGTCAACTGCTTTGCCAGGGCAGTAGACAAGGCGGGCATCGATCACGAACACCTGCACGTGGTGTCGGGTATCGGTTGCACGGGGAGGGTTGCCGGCTACGTGAACGTGGACTCCTTCCACACCACACACGGCCGGGCCATTCCTTTTGCAACAGGTCTTTCTCTGTCCAGGCCCGACTCGAAGGTCGTGGTATACTCCGGCGACGGTGATCTCACCGCCATCGGCGGCAATCACTTCATCCATGCGGCCAGACGGAACATCGACATGACCGTCATCTGCGTGAACAACTTCACGTACGGCATGACCGGTGGCCAGGTAACGCCGACCACGCCATACAGCGCCAAGGCCAGCACTACCCCGTACGGCAACTACGAGCACACGTTCAACCTGCCAAACCTCGCAGACTCGTGCGGCGCGCAGTTCGTGGCGCGGTGGACCGTTTACCACGTGCGGCAGCTAACTCGCTCCATGACCAAGGCGCTGAAGATCAAGGGGTTCTCATTCATCGAGGTGATCGCGCCCTGTCCAACGTTGTATCAACGTCGTAACAAGCTTGGGGACGGCGTGATGGCGTTACAGTATTACAAGGACCAATCCACCATCCAGAATGGCGCCGACACGGCCGATGTGGGGCTGAGCTTCCAGAGCGACCTCATTGTCGGGGAGTTTGTGGAGCGCGAGAATCTGACCTTCATGGAAGGATACGAAAAACGGATGAAGGAAATTTTAGGTGACGGTTTCGTCCCGTACAAGGGGGCAAAATGAGCAAGCATGATACCAGAGTATGTGGTCTCGGAGGACAGGGCGTTATCCTTGGCGGAATGATCATCGGCAAGGCGGCTTCGATTTTCGAGGACAGGTGGGCCACGCTGGTCCAGTCGTTCGGTCCGGAGGCCCGTGGAAGCGAGTGCTCCGCGCAGGTGATGGTGGCAGACGATCCCATCGCGTTCCCCTACATCCGCGAGACCGACGTGTTTGTGGCGTTCAGCCAGTCAGCGTACGACAAGTTCGTGCACGAGATGAAGGATGACGCGATCCTGGTGTACGAGAGCGAGCTTGTTGTTACTGACGATCGCATGCCCAAGGGGGCCAAAAAGTTCGGCTGTCCCGGTACCCGCATCGCCGAGGAAGATATCGGTCGTCGCATAGTTTTCAACCTGGTTATGCTCGGCTTTTTCTCGTCAGTCACCGATCTCATCGATTCCGACGCAATGCGCAAGGCGGTTGCCGACTCGGTTCCGGCCGGAACCGAGGAACTGAACCTCAAGGCCTTCGAGGCCGGATTTGCGCACGGCGTCGAAAAATACCCCAAATAGTACCTCGTCAACCGCTCTTTCCCTGAACTTTCCAGACAGAATACAATCGATAGCTGATTGGTTCGTGCCTCCATGTTTTTTTCTTCGATTTGTCGGGTTTTTGAGGGTGCGGATTTGAAATTCTGAGTTATATTTATAGTCATCTTATTTTTCGGGGGAACAAGTAGTTAACGGCGGGTGTTATTCATCTCGTAACCGTGGATTCGCGCGAAAAAAGGGCTGTTTTCTTGAACAAACATAGAAAACATAGATTCGATGAACCTCCTGTATTTTGTGAGCAATGCCCGAGGCTTGCAATGGTAGAGGTTCAACATTTTCGCCTTTGCCTCATGTGTGCGAGGAAGATCGTGGCCGACAAAGAAAAGGAGTGGATCAACGCGAACACGCGACCACTCGATATCAAACCCTCCGCCGTTTCGGAGATCACGTCTTTTGCCACGGACGACGGATCAAACCAGGTAGCCTAGAGCCTATCTCGCAGCCTTCCCAGTCTTGACATGCATGTGCATGCACCTTACTTTTATAGTATGAGAACTACAATAGAAATTACAGATCATCAACGCAGTCAGCTCCTGGCTATTGCGGCGAATCGCGGAATGAATGGTTTCTCGGCGATTGTGAGGGAGGCTCTGGAGGAATACCTGAACAAGAAAAAAGGTGATCGGGAGGTCCGCAAGGCGGCACTTGAAACGCGAGGTTCGCTGACAAAAAGAGAAGCAGACGAACTCGAAACGAAGTGCATGGAATTGAGGGGGCAGTGGCGATGATTGTCGCAGACACAGATGTTCTTATTGATTTTCTGCGAGGTCATGCTGTTGTCGC